>NZ_BAAGQN010000014.1:0-6808 GCF_054783455.1 Simplicispira piscis | reverse complement strand
GGGCGATGTGGTCGTTCACTGCAATGGCGGGGTTGAAGCGGTCGGTCATGCCCGGAAAGGCGCCCGGCACGGCCAGTGGGACGCACACCCGTTCGGCAAAGCGATAGAGCAGGTCGCTCTGGATGTCCATGACGTAGGGGAAGGTGTCACGGTCTTCTTCGATGGGGTTGGCGTAGATGTCCAGGCGCGCCATGGCTCATTTTTTCTGTTCTGCGCGCCAGCGGCGCACTCGCTGCGAATACGGTTCGCGCTGTTCGGCCCAGGCGTTGTATTGGTCGATGTCGGTGGCGTGCTGCGCGGACCAGTCGTGGATGCTCTGGGCCGCACGCTCCGGGGTGCGCCCGCTGGTGTTGCGTCCGCCGGGCGGCGCTGCGGGGGCGGCGGCGTACACCGCAGGCTCTTCCTGGGCGGTCAGGGGCACGGCCTTCATGGGCTGCAGGGTGATGGTGCCGTCGGGTGCCGTTTGCACGTCGAACAGCTGGCCAGCGTACTTTTTGCCCAGCGAGATTTGGCCGCTGGCGCCGACTTCCTTGAGCATGGCGAGAGTCCTAGGGGGTTCTCATGCCATCATGCCGCATGAAAGGAAGCGGGGTCAAGCGCCCTCGTTACCAGGGCAGCGGCTCGCCGGTGTACGCAAAGAATCCGCCTGATTCGGCCGGGGTCAGGCGGTCCAACACGCCCAGCATGTCGGCCGCGGCCTCTTGGGGCGCACGGCCGATTTGCGCGCCCCGGAAGGGCTGGGACAGCGCGGTGTTCACCGTGCCGGGGTGCAGGCTGACCAGCACCGCCTGCGGGTGGCTGCGCGCCACTTCGATGGCGGCAGTTTTCACCAGCATGTTGAGCGCCGCCTTGGATGCGCGGTAGCTGTACCAGCCGCCCAGGCGGTTGTCGCCAATGCTGCCCACCTTGGCCGAGAGCAGCGCCAGCACGCCGCGCTGCCGGTCCAGCAGCGGGACAAAGTGGCGCAGCACCAGCGCCGGGCCCAGGGTGTTGGCGCGCAGGGTGGCTTCGAGCTGGGCGTAGTTCAGGTCGCCGAGCTTTTTTTCAGGCATGAAGCCGGGGCCGTGCAGCACGCCTGCCGCGTGGATGATGAGGTGGAACGTGCCGCCTGCACGCAGGGCGTCGGCGGCCTGGCCGATGCTGGCTTCATCGTCCATGTCCAAGCGCGGCTGGGACCGGCGGTGCAGGCCCACCACCTCGGCGCAGCGGGGGTGGGCGCGCAGGGCCTGCACAAAGGCCTGACCGATGCCGCCACTGGCACCGATAACCAGGGCGCGAAAGCCGGGGGGAAAGGAATCCAGCGTCAAGGCGGTGGTCAAGGAGTGGTCTCGCTGTCCAGCGCGTGGGCCAGCAAGTCCTCCAGTGCCAGCACCTGCAAGGCGCTGTGGTGGGTGCTGCGCAGGAAGATCGGCGGCGCCACATGGGCCAGCAAGGCTTCGCGCCAGCGCTGCACGCACAGGCACCAGCGGTTGCCGGGCTTGAGGCCTGCGAAGCGGTACTCCGGGCGCGGGGTCGTCAGGTCGTTGCCATGCGCGAGGGAGAAGTCCAGGAACGCCTGGGTCATCTGAGCGCAGACCACGTGCCTGCCGTGGTCCGCGTCATCCGTGGAGCAGCAGCCATCGCGGAGGAATCCGGTCAGCGGATCGTAGGAGCAGGGCACCAGGGGTGTACCCAATACGTTGAGATCGGCCATGGCGGTGGGAATTGGATGGCGTGGATGCGCCATTGTGGGCAAATCACCCGATGGCGCAGATCTAGCCGCGCCATACACCCTGCGCCATGACGGGCTTTGCCGCGCCTCGTGTCAGCGTGGCAGCAAACCCTTGAGCTGGTACAGCGCATCCAGTGCCTCGCGCGGGCTGAGCTGGTCGGGCTGGATGGCTGCCAGGGCGGCTTCGACCGGGCTGGCGGCTGTCAGCTCGGGCTCGGGCGGGGGGGCGAACAGGTCCACCTGCAGTTCGCCTTCGTCGGCACGTTCTTCCAGCGCGGTCAGGGTGTGGCGGGCGTGGTGCAGCACGGGGGCGGGCATGCCGGCCAATTTGGCCACCTGGATGCCGTAGCTGCGGCTGGCCGGGCCGCTCTGGATTTCGTGCAGGAAGACGATGTCCGATCCGGATTCGGCCGCGCTCACATGCATGTTGACCGCGTGGCGCGCCTTGGCAGGCAGCTCGGTCAGCTCGAAGTAGTGCGTGGCGAACAGCGTGAAGGCCTTGGTCTTGTCGTGCAGATGCGTGGCGATGCCGCTGGCCAGCGCCAGGCCGTCGAAGGTGCTGGTGCCGCGGCCGATTTCGTCCATCAGCACCAGGCTGTGCGGCGTGGCGGCGTGCAATATTTGCGCGGCCTCCACCATCTCCAGCATGAAAGTCGATTGCGCGTTGGCCAGGTCGTCGGCGGCGCCAATGCGGGTGTGTATGGCGTCGATGGGGCCCAGGCGGCAACTGGTGGCCGGCACATGGCTGCCCATGCTGGCGAGCAAAACGATGAGCGCTACCTGGCGCATGTAGGTCGATTTACCGCCCATGTTGGGGCCGGTGATGATCTGCATGCGGGTGTTGGCGTTGAGCCGCGTGTGGTTGGCGATGAAGGCGCCACTCGACGTTTCAGCCAGGCGCGCTTGCACCACGGGGTGGCGGCCGCCTTCGATCTCGATGCAGGGGTCGCCCGCGAACTGTGGCGCGCACCAACCCAGGGTGAGGGAGCGTTCGGCCAGGGTGCACAGCACATCCAGCGTGGCCAGGGCCTGGGCCAGACGGGTGAGCTGGGGGATATGCGGTTGCAGTTGGTCGAGCACCTGCTCGTACAACCACTTCTCGCGCGCCAGGGCGCGTTCGCTGGCCGACAGCGCCTTGTCTTCGAAGGCTTTGAGCTCGGGGGTGATGAAGCGCTCGGCGTTTTTGAGCGTTTGGCGGCGGCGATAGTCTTCGGGCACCTTGTCGAGGTGGCTGCCGGTGATTTCAATGTAGAAACCGTGCACCTTGTTGAACTGTACGCGCAGATTGGGGATGCCGGTGCGGGCTTTCTCGCGGGTTTCCAGGTCGAGCAGGAAGGCATCGCAGTTGCTCTGGATGGCGCGCAGTTCGTCCAGCTCGGCGTCGAAGCCGCTGGCGATCACGCCGCCGTCGCGTACCAGTGCGGCGGGCTCTTGGGCAATGGCACGCTGCAGCAGGTCGGTGCAGTCTGGCGGCGGTTGCAGGTGACTGAAAATTTGAGCCAAATAGGGCTCTGGCGCTTGTGCGTTGTGCGCTAGAAGCTCTGCTTTTTGTAGCGTATTGCCCAGTGCCACCAATTCACGCGGGCGCACCTGGCGCAGTGCGGTGCGGGCGGTGATGCGCTCGACGTCACTCACGCCCTTGAGTTCGCTGCGCAGGGTATTCCAGGGGCCGTGGCCGCCGCCTGCACCGCCGGGGCCGCGCAGGGCGGTGGTGGCCGCCAGGCGCTGGCGGGCGGCGCTGCGGTCGCGTGGGGGTTCGAGCAGCCAGGTCTTGAGCAAGCGGCTGCCCATGCCGGTCATGCAGGTGTCGAGCAGCGAGAACAGCGTGGGGGCGTCTTCGCCGCGCAGGGTCTTCACCAGTTCGAGGTTGCGCCGCGTGCTGGCGGGCAGGTCGATGAGGTCGTCCGCACACTGCACCTGCACGCTGTGCACATGGGTGAGCGCGCGGCCCTGGGTGTGTTCGGCGTATTGCAGCAGGGCAGCGGCGGCGGCGTGGGCGTGGTGCAGGTCTTGTGCGCTCCAGGCTTGCAGGCTGGCCGCGCCCAGGTGTTCGAGCAGCTTGCGTTCGCCCAGGGCGCCGTCAAACTGCCAGTCGGGCCGGGGGCTGGCGGGGCAGGCGTAGCTGCCGCTCTGGCGCAGCACCTGCAGTTGCTGCTCGAAGCGGTCGGTGACGCCCGCGCTGTAAATCAGCTCGCTCGGGGCCACGCGCGCCAGCCAGGCGCCCAGCTCGTCGTGCGCGCATTCGGCCAGGTATACGCGGCCCTGCGTCACGCTCAGCCACGCCAGACCGCAGCGCGCCCGCGCGCCCTGGTGCACGGCCAGCAGCAGGGCCTCGGCCTTGTCGGACAGCAGTTCGGCGTCGGTCAGCGTGCCGGGGGTCACCACGCGCACCACCTTGCGCTCCACCGGCCCCTTGGCGGTAGCCACGTCACCCACCTGTTCGGCAATGGCCACCGATTCGCCCATCTTGATCAGGCGGCCCAGGTAGTTTTCCAGTGCATGGAAGGGCACGCCTGCCATCAGCACCGGCTGCCCCCCAGACTGGCCGCGTTGTGTGAGGGTGATGTCGAGCAGGCGCGAGGCCTTCTCGGCGTCTTGCCAGAACACCTCGTAAAAGTCGCCCATGCGGTAGAACAGCAAGGTGTCGGGGTACCCGGCCTTGATGGACAAGTATTGCGCCATCATGGGGGTGTGGTTTTCAAGCCCCGTGGGCAGGGCGGTTGTGCGGTCGTCGGTCATGCGGGATGGGTCAGGCCTGGTTTTCCTGTTGTGCCAGAGCTTCGAGTTGCGCCAGGTCCAGGATGGTGATGCCGCGCTGGGCCATGCGGATCACGCCGTCGCGCTCCATGGCTTTGAGTTCGACGTTGACGCGCTGGCGCGAGCAGCCCAGCAACTGGGCCATTTCGTCCTGCACCAGGCTGATGCCGACCGGCATCTCGCACGTGGGCTGCGGGGTACGGGGGCCAAAGCGGCGCATGAAGTGCAGCAATTGCTTGGCCAGCCGGGCACGCAGCGGCAGCGTGGCCATGTCTTCCATCATCCAGTAGAGAAAGCGCATGCGCCGCGCCTGCAAGGTCAGCAGGGCTTCGCCGAATTCGGCATGTTCGTGCAGGAGTTGCCGGAACACGGTCTCGGCCACGCCCAGGAGGGTGGTGTTTCCGTGGGCATGGGCGTCGTAGGTGTTGGGGCCACGATGTAGCACTTCGGCTTCGCCGACCCAGATGCCCGGCTCCACATAGGCCAGGGTCACCTGCCGTCCTCCAGGGGAGGTACGGCGAAAGCGGATGGCGCCGCTGGCGCAGGCAAACCAGTGCTGCGCCAGTTGGCCCTGCTCTACGATCATCTCGCCATGGGAATAGCGCGTGACGGTACCCAGGCGAAAGATGTCGTGCCGCAGCGAGGGGGAGAGCGCGGCAAACCAGCGGCCCCGGTCAATGGCAGCGCGTTCGCTGACGCAGAGCAGGGGGCGTTGGTGGGCGCCGTGGGGCACAGTTTCTTGCATGGTGGGAGAGGCGGTTGCCGGGCGGCTGGGTTCTGGTCGCAGAATGCGCATTCTAGGAGGCCGTGCGGCAGAAGGCAGACCTGGCCTGGGCCCGCTTCTCGATGCAGGGGTCGAGCGGCGGTGGGGAGGGGCTGGCCGTACAGAGGCTATGCTGCCAACTGACCCATGGTTGCATGTGCGTGTTTACCCGTAAGTTGTTACGACGACAGTACATGTTGTTACGCTTTGCCATACGATGGCTCGCTTGGGTCGCGGGCGCAGTATTTTTGCGTTGCTGTGACATGTGTTTTTTGTGAGAGGCTTCTACGTGAACGTCACCCCGTCAGTACAGCCAGAGCCTTCCATCCTGCCTACAGAAGCCACTGCTGCGCAGGTGGGGCAGTCCAGCCTGCAGTCCATGCTGGATGCTGTTCCTGTGGCCTTGCTGGGTTTTCATTTGCAAGGCAGGGACTTGCGACTGGTTTCCGCCAACGCGGCCGCTCGCCGCCTGCATGGGCTGCGTTCGGCGAGTACGAGTGGAGTGTCTGCCGCCCAGGTGTTTTTGCTGTTGGCGCAAACCCATGTGCTGGAGCAGCTCCATGCCGCGGCACGCACGGGCGAACCGCTGGAGTGCCGCCACGTGCTGCGCGACCAGGGGCGGCTGGTGCTGGCCTGGAAGATCCATGCCCAGTCCACCGGCATCGGCAGTATTTTGGTGACCGTGCAGGACGTTTCAGAGGCTGAGCTGCTGCGCATCACGCTGGCGGGCACCGACGAGGCGTTGCAAGACACACGGCGTGAACTGGACGAGCAGACCGAGGTCTTTGGCACCATGGAGAGCATGGCGGGAACGGGCTATTGGCGCCGCATCTGGGATGAGGGCGAGACCGTGTTGCTTTGGTCGCCCGGGCTGTGTGACATCGCCGGTTTTGAGCGCCAGGAATGGATCAGTCCCGAACGCTCCCTCAGCGGTATCTTGCCCGAAGATCGGCATATCGTCGCATCGGCCCAGGCCGCTCAGGACGGTGGCGACATTGAATACCGCTGGCGCCGCCCCGACGGGCAGGTGCGCTGGATGCGCTCGCGCGTGCGCCGCCCGTCGCAGCAGGGCGGGGTGATGGTGGAGATGGGGGTGGTGCAGGATGTGACCGAGGAACACCGCTCTGCCGAGCAACTGCGCGGTCAGCTGGACTTCATCCAGAGCATTGCCAGCAACATTCCCGGCTTCATCTACCAATGCCGCATTCGCCCGGACGGCAGTCCGAGCCTGCCTTATGTCAGCGAGGCCGTGAACGATTTGATGGGGGTGTCTGACCAACTGGTGCGGCAAGACATTCAGGCCTTGGAGCGCAATGTGGTGGAGGAAGACCTGCCCAGGGTGCGCCGTACCATGCGCCGTGCCGTGCGCAACCTGAGCCCCTGGCATTGCGAATACCGGGTGCGGGCGCCCGACGGTGACGTGCGCTGGCAGATGACCAGTGCGGCCTTGCAGGCCGAGCCCGATGGCGCGGTGCTGATGCACGGCTACACGCTGGATGTGACCGACAGCAAGCGTGCTGCCCAGGAAATCGAACGCCTGGCCTTCTACGACGCCCTCACCCAGCTGCCCAACCGCC
>NZ_BAAGQN010000013.1:215470-219843 GCF_054783455.1 Simplicispira piscis | reverse complement strand
CACCCTCACACCACCTATCGCTATCTCGCAACTTAGACAGCCTGAGACTTCTTGCTAATCAAGCAAAAAAATAGCTGCTAGCGCTTATACATCAAGCGCTAGCAGCTTTTTTTCTTAAATTTTACAGCCCCAGGTGCTGCGCCACAAAATCGGCATCCTTGTCACCCCGGCCCGAGAGGTTGACCAGAATATTCTGATCGGGCGACATGGTTTTTGCCACCTTCATGGCGTAGGCCACGGCGTGGGCGCTCTCGAGTGCCGGAATGATGCCCTCGGTGCGCGAGAGCGTCATGAAGGCGTCCAGGCACTCGTCGTCGGTCACCGCCTCGTACTGCACGCGGCCTACATCTTTCAGATAGCAGTGTTGCGGGCCGACACCGGGGTAATCGAGCCCTGATGCGATCGAATACACCGGCAGCGGCTCGCCCTTTTCGTCCTGCAGGTTGTAGCAAATGAAACCATGGATGGCGCCCTTGGTTCCGAGCGTCATGGTGGCCGCGTGGTCGGGGGTGTCCAGGCCACGACCGGCCGGCTCGACACCCACGAGCTGCACACCAGCGTCGGGCAGGAATTCCGTGAAGATGCCCATGGCGTTCGAGCCGCCGCCCACGCAGGCCGTCACCACATCGGGCAGGCGCTTGTGCTCAGCCAGAAACTGCGCGCGCGCCTCGCGCCCGACGATGCTCTGGAAGTCGCGCACCATCTTCGGGAACGGGTGCGGGCCCACCACCGAGCCGATGGCATAGAAGAAATGGACCGGGTCTTTCATGTACTCCTCGAAGGCGCTGTCCACCGCGTCCTTGAGGGTGCGCGTACCGCGCGTCACGGGCACCAGCTTGCAGCCCAGAATTTTCATCTTGGTGACGTTGGGGTGCTCCTTGGCGATGTCGATCTCGCCCATGTGGATTTCGCACTCGATACCCACCAGCGCACAGGCCGACGCCAGCGCCACCCCATGCTGGCCAGCGCCCGTTTCGGCCAGCACCTTGGTCTTGCCCATGTGCTTGGCCAGCAGCGCCTCGCCCAGGCAGTGGTTGATTTTGTGCGCCCCGGTGTGGTTCAGGTCTTCGCGCTTCAAGTGGATGTGCGCGCCGCCCTGGCGATCGGACAGACGCTTGGCATAAAAAATCGGGCTGGGCCGACCCACGTAGTGCGCGTACAAATCTGCCAGTTCTTCCTGAAAGGCCGGGGTCTTGCGGACCTCTTCATAGGCGACGTTGATGTCGTCCATCACGGCCTTGAGCTCGGGGGGAAGAATTTGCCCGCCGTACTCGCCAAAGTAGCCCTGACTGTCGGGCATTTCCAGAAACTGCTGTGCCATGCGATGTCCCTCTGTGTGGTGAAAAAACCGTGAAATCTTATCCTCCGTGCGCCCGCCGAAACGCCCGTGCCTGGCCGAAGTGCCCGCAACCGATAAAAGGCACGGGCGGACGCAGGGCCGACAGGGGCGATGGATGGTTGGCGCACAGCACCAAATGCTGCGGTGCGGTGATGAGCACGCGCTTGGACTGCGCGTGCGCGCCCCAGAGCATGAAGACCACCGGCTGGGGCTGTGCGGCGACGTGGGCGATGAGCGCGTCGGTCAGCAGCTCCCAGCCGCGCCGGGCGTGGCTGGCGGGCTGGCCTTCTTCGACGGTGAGGGTGGTGTTGAGCAGCAAGGCGCCGCGCTCGGCCCAGGCGACCAGACTGCCGCCGGGCACCGGAAACGCCGGCGGCGGCTGGCCCAGGTCGCGCTCGATTTCCTTGAAAATGTTGCGCAGCGAGGGCGGCAATGCGACACCGGACGCGACCGAAAACGCCAACCCCTCGGCCTGGCCCCGGCCGTGGTAGGGGTCCTGGCCAAGGATGACCAGGCGCACATCTTCAGGCGCCGTGAGCTCCAGCGCACGCAAGGGGCGCGGCGGAAAAACGGTGGCTCCAGCATCCAGCCGTGCCTGCAAAAAGTCCAGCAGCTTGCGGCCCTCTGTGCTGGCAAAAAAATCTTGTGCCAGCGATTGCCAACCGGGCGCCACAGGCCAGTCGGCGGGGTCGGCACTTTGCAACTGCGTGGGTGCAAGCCCGGTACTGCCTTGAACAATATTTATGGTCAAAATGGCCTCCAACGCTTACCCATAAAGCGCAAGCAGCTATTATTTTTGATATTCAAGCAAACAGCTTGGCCAGCTCCAGGCCGGGTTCTGGGGCACGCATGAAGGCCTCGCCCACCAAAAAGGCGTGCACACCGGCGTCGCGCATGGTCTTCACGTCCGCAGGCTTGAGAATGCCCGACTCGGTCACCAGCAGGCGGTCGGCGGGCACATCCTTGAACATGCCCAGCGTGGTCTCGAGCGTGACCTCGAAGGTGCGCAGGTTGCGGTTGTTGATGCCGACCAGCGGCGTCTTGAGCTTCAATGCGCGCTCCAGCTCGGGGCGGTCATGCACCTCCACCAGCACCGCCATATCGAGGCTGCGGGCAATGGCTTCAAAGTCTGCCATTTGCGCATCGTCCAGGCTGGCGGCAATCAGCAAAATGGCGTCGGCGCCCATGGCACGGGCCTCGTAAACCTGGTACGGGTCGACCAGAAAATCCTTGCGCAGCACCGGCAGCTGGCAGCTGGCGCGCGCCTGCTTGAGGGCATCCACACTGCCCTGGAAAAACTGCCGGTCGGTCAGTACGGAGAGACAGGCCGCACTCACGGCGCCATCGCCATCGGCGTAACTCTGGGCGATGTCGGCCGGGATGAAGTCGGCGCGCAGCACACCCTTGCTGGGGCTGGCTTTCTTGATCTCGGCGATCACCGCCGCCTGGCCCTTGGCTATTTTGGCCCGCAGCGCGCCCTCGAAATCGCGCGTGAGCACGCGGCTCTCGGCATCGGCGCGCATGGCGTCAAACGGCAGGCGCTTTTTGGCGGCGGCCACTTCTTCGTGCTTGACGGCCACGATTTTGTTGAGGATGTCACTCATGGGGGCGGTTCTTTTCAGGGGAAGAAGGGGGCAAATGGGACTCCTGCGGCGGCTTGCGCAGGACGCGGCGCAGCACCACGGCCAAGGCGATACCGCCGCCCACCAGCAGCAGCGTGAAGACGATGACAATCCAGGTGCCAGGGTAGGTCCAGAAAGACGGTTGCATCACTCTCTCCCTCACGCAGCAGCCAGCGCATGGGTGCGCGTAACGAGCTGCTCCAGCTTGGCGAGCGCTGCGCCGGAGTCGATGGCCGCGCGGGCCTGGGCAATGCCCTCCAGCATGGTCGCAGCCACGTTGGCGGCGTAGAGGGCGACACCGGCGTTCAGGCACACGATGTCGCGCGCTGCGCCGGTCTCGCCCTTGAGCACGCCCAGCAGCAGATCACGCGACTGATCGGGCGTTTCCACTTTCAACGCCCGGTTGCTGGCCATGGCGAGGCCAAAGTCCTCGGGGTGGACTTCGTACTCGGTGATCTCGCCATTCTTGAGCTCACCCACCAGCGTGGCGGCGCCCAGGCTGATCTCGTCCATGCCGTCGCGCCCATAGACCACCAGCGCATGCTCAGCGCCCAGGCGCTGCAGCGCTCGCACCTGGATGCCCACCAGGTCAGGGTGGAACACGCCCATGAGAATATTGGGCGCGCCGGCCGGGTTGGTCAGCGGCCCCAGGATGTTGAAGAGGGTGCGCACACCCAGCTCCTTGCGCACCGGCGCCACGTTTTTCATGGCCGGATGGTGGTTGGGGGCAAACATGAAGCCGATGCCGATTTCGTCGATGCACTGCGCAATCTGCTCAGGCTTGAGGTTGATGTGCACGCCCAGCGCCTCCATCACGTCGGCGCTGCCGCTCTTGCTGGAAACGCTGCGCCCGCCATGCTTGCTGACCCGTGCGCCTGCAGCAGCAGCCACAAAGGTGGCGCAGGTGGAGATATTGAAGGTACCGGCACCGTCGCCGCCCGTGCCCACGATGTCGACCATGTGCGTGCGGTCGTGCACATGCACTTTGGTGGAAAACTCGCGCATCACCTGCGCGGCGGCCGTGATCTCACCGATGGTTTCTTTCTTCACGCGCAGGCCGGTCATGATGGCCGCCGTCATCACGGGCGAGAGCTCGCCCTGCATGATGAGCCGCATCAGGTGCAGCATTTCGTCGTGGAAAATTTCGCGGTGTTCGATGGTGCGCTGCAGCGCTTCCTGGGGGGTGATGGACATGGTTTTTTCTCCATAAGAGTCAGGCCGAGGGCGCGTCCGTCCAGGCCAGTTTGAGCCCGAAGCCGATGAACAGGGCACCGGCGGCGCGGTCCAGCCAGTGCATGCCACGCTGCACTGCACCTGCGCGCTTCGCCATCCACGCAGCGGCCAGCGCCCAGCCGGCATTGACGGGAATCGCATTCACACTGAACAACACGCCCAGCAGCACGAAGACCAGC
>NZ_BAAGQN010000013.1:209159-215405 GCF_054783455.1 Simplicispira piscis | reverse complement strand
GGTTGAGCACATTGGTCCAGAACCCGCCCATGAAAACACGGGCCAGCGAAGGCGTTGTCACCGGTTCGGCCTGCGCCGCAGCCAGCGCCGCGCCACTGCCACCCCCCGGCGCCCGGGACAGCAGCATGCGCACGCCCATCCACAGCAGGTAGGCTGCGCCCAGCACTTTGAGCACCGTGAATGCCGTGGCCGATGCCGCCAGCAGCGCACCCACACCCACGGCGGCGGCGGCGACATGCACCATGCAGCCCAGTGCAATACCCAGCGACGCCACGACCCCGGCCCGCGCGCCATGCCGCAGCGCGTTCGAGACGATATACAGCACGTCCGGCCCGGGCGTGAGGTTGAGCAACCAGCCCGCTGCGATGAATAGCAGTAGCTGGTGCGCCTCCATCGTCATGCCGCCTGCTCGAGAAAGTTCTTGAGCATGGCGTGGCCGTGCTCGGTCAGGATGCTCTCCGGATGGAACTGCACGCCCTCAATGGCCAGCTCTTTGTGGCGCACGCCCATGATCTCGCCGTCATCCGTCCAGGCGGTGATTTCCAGCACTGCGGGGCAGGTGGCGCGCTCGATGGCCAGCGAGTGGTAGCGGTTGACCGTGAACTGCGCTGGCAGCCCTGCAAAAACGCCCTTTTGCGTGGTGGTGATGACGCTGGTCTTGCCGTGCATGAGCTGCTGCGCGCGCACGATGGTGCCGCCAAAGGCCGCGCCAATGCTCTGGTGCCCCAGGCACACCCCCAGGATGGGGAGCTTGCCCGCAAAGTGCTGGATGGCCGCGACCGAGATACCCGCCTCCAACGGCGAGCACGGTCCGGGCGATACCACCAGCCGGTCGGGGGCGCGTGCGGCGATCCCTTCCACGGTGATTTCATCGTTGCGGAACACTTCCACCTGCGCACCCAGTTCACCGAAATACTGGACGATGTTCCAGGTAAAGCTGTCGTAGTTGTCGATCATCAAGAGCTTCATGGCTGGCTCCCTTGCGCAGGCGCGCGCAGGCGCGCGAACTCGCGGTGTTCAAAATCGATATAGGCTTCCATCATGCTGCGGTAGATGGCTTCGAGCACCTCGGGCTGGCCGCCCTCTGCCGCAGTGCGGGAGCGCACCCGCTGGATGATGGCTTCGATGCGCTCTTCGTCGCGCACCTGTCCCGCATCCTGCTTGATGCGCGCGGCTTGTGTCATGTAGCCGCCGCGCGTAACCAGAAGAGGCACCAGCACATCATCGAGCGCATCGATGTGGCGACGCACGTCTTCCATGGTGGCGCAGTACTGTGTGTTGTCAATGGCGCGCGTCATTCCAGGCCCTCTTCCACGAGTTCGGCGGCGCGCAGCAGGGCGCGGGCCTTGTGTTCTGTTTCTTTCCACTCCATCTCGGGCACCGAGTCGGCCACCACGCCTGCGGCAGCCTGCACGTAGAGTGTTCCGTCTTTTACGATGCCGGTGCGGATGGCGATCGCCAGGTCCATGTCACCGGCATAGCTGAGGTAGCCGCAGGCGCCGCCATACAAGCCGCGCTTGGTGGGTTCGAGCTGATCGATGATTTCCATGGCGTGCACCTTGGGCGCACCGGTGAGCGTACCCGCCGGGAACGTGGCCTTGAGCACATCCATGCTGGTCATGCCGTCATTGAGAATGCCCTCGACGTTGCTCACGATGTGCATCACGTGGCTGTAGCGCTCGACGGCAAAGGCCTCGGTCACCTTCACGCTGCCGGTCTTGGCGATGCGGCCGATGTCATTGCGCGCCAGGTCGATCAGCATCACATGCTCGGCACGTTCCTTGGGGTCGTTGACCAGTTCCACCTCGGTGGCCTTGTCCAGCTCGGGCGTGGCACCGCGCGGGCGCGTACCCGCCAGCGGGCGGATGGTGACCTTCTGCCCCTCGGGCGTACTCTCCTGGCGCACCAGAATCTCGGGGCTGGCGCCCACCACATGGCTGTCGCCAAAGTGGTAGTAGTACATGTAGGGGCTGGGGTTGAGCGCGCGCAGCGCGCGGTACAGCGACAGCGGCGACTCGGTGTAACGCTTGTGGATGCGCTGGCCGACTTGCACCTGCATGAAGTCACCGGCGGCAATCAGCTCCTTGGCGTGCTCGACGGCGGCCAGATAATCTTGCTTGGCAAAATCGCGCTGCGCCGGGTGGCCTTGCGTCGCCTGTACCTGGGGCGCGCTGACCGAATACTTGAGCTGTTCGCGCAACTCGCGCAGGCGTTTTTTGCCGTTGCTATAGGCCTCAGGGCGCGCCGGGTCCGCGTAGACGATCAGATAGAGCTTGCCCGACAGGTTGTCGATCACGGCCAGTTCTTCGCATTGCAGCAGCAAGATGTCGGGCATGCCCAGGGTGTCGGGCGGGCACGAGTTTTCCAGCTTCTTCTCGATATGGCGCACCGCGTCGTAGCCAAAATAACCCGCCAGGCCGCCGCAAAAGCGCGGCAGGCCGGGACGCAGCGCCACCTTGAAACGCTTCTGGTAAGCCGCCACGAAGTCGAGCGGGTTGCCCGGCGCGCTTTCCACCACCTGGCCGTCGGTCACGACCTCGGTCACGGCGGCGGCGCCAAAGCCGCGCGCGCGCAGCAGCGTGCGCGCAGGCAGGCCGATGAAGCTGTAGCGGCCAAAGCGCTCGCCACCCACTACAGATTCGAGCAGGAAGCTGTATTTGCCGCCATCGCGCGTGTGTGCCAGCTTCAAATAGAGCGACAACGGGGTTTCCAGGTCGGCGAAGGCTTCCGCCATGAGCGGAATACGGTTGTAGCCTTCGCGCGCCAGGCTCTGAAATTCAAGTTCGGTGATCACGGGGGAGACTCCCTGCTGGGGTGGCGCGCAAACCGCAAGGGTGGGGTCAGGCGCCGCTGTTCATGGACGGGCCCCCTGGCAGGGGCAGAAACTGCACGCCGGGAAGTACCCCAGGTGCCATCAGGTGTTCAGGCAGACAGGCTTACGCCAGGGCCAGGCCCCCCGGTCGCTGCGACCTGTAATGAACACGCGGTGAATGAACATGCCATAAAGTGTAGCAAATACACGCCTGCGCCTGCGCAAAGGCTGCGGCGCTCCCCCCCCGGGAAAACCCATGGGCAAACCCTGATGTGGTTTTCCGCCATCAGCGGCACAATTTGTTGCAGTTTACGAACGATCGTTCTTTTTTGTAAGGAGTGACATGATCAAGACGTTGCGCACCCTGTTTATTGCTGCTGGCCTGTGCGTGAGCACCGCGGCCTTTTCCATGGTGGAGCTCGCCGGGGTCAAGGTTGAAGACTCTGTCACCATCGCGGGAGCCAAGCTGCAGCTCAACGGCGCAGGCATCCGCTACAAAGGCCCCTTCAAGGTCTATGTGGGCGACCTCTACACCACCCAGCCGGTCAAATCCCTGGATGAACTGATGGTGGCTCCGGGCCCCAAACGACTGTCCATGACTTTTCTGCGCGAAATCAATTCCGCTGATTTCGGCAAACTGCTCACGCGCGGCATCGAGGACAACGTCAGCAAGAGCGACCTCTCCAAAATCATTCCCGGCATGATCAAAATGGGGGAGATTTTTGCTGCCAACAAATCCTTTGAGACAGGCGACGTCTGCGCCCTGGAATGGGACCCTGCCAAGGGCCTGAGCATCTGGGCCAAAGGCAAATTGCAGGCCGAACCCTTCAAGGACCCTGCCTTTTTCCGCGCACTGATGTCCATCTGGTTCGGCCACACCCCGGCGGACTGGAAACTCAAGGATCAGATGCTCGGCATCAAGTGATGCAGCGCGGCCCGCATAGGGCCGTCTGCCTTTTGGGTGAGACGCCTGTGCAAGGACAGGCTGTCACCGACCCGACAGTTAGAGGACTGCGCCTATGCCGCCAGCGTGCCCCTTGGGTTACGCTGATCCGCATCTGCATGGGACACACCTCTCCCTTGCAACGGCTGCACCTTCGCCCCTCCCCCACCGTGGTCACCCCACACCCGCTTTCGCAGCGCCCTGAGATACCGCCGTCGATTTTTCTGCCACCCCTTGCGCTCTGAGACCACCATGAAATTCCGCAACCTCCGTGTCGGCCCCCGTTTGGGCCTGGGTTTTGGCGCCATCCTGCTCATTACCGCATTGCTTGCCCTGACGGGCATCTGGCGCATTGGCGCGCTCAAGGACGCCAGCGAACAGGTGGCAACACGCGAAATCGAGTTGCACACCCTGGTGGACGAATGGGCTGCCGACGTACGGCTGAACTGGGTGCGCACTGAAGCCTTCCTCAAGGCCATCGACCCCGGCTACATGGAAAAGCTCACCGCGGATACCCAGGCCACCTCGACCGCCACGGAGACCAAGGCCAAGCGCATCGAAGAACTGCTGCAAAGCGACAAAGGCAAATCCCTGCTGGCCGATATCGCCGCTGCGCGCACCACCTACAGTACCAAGCTGAACGAAATCCGCGATCTGCACCGCGGCGGCGAACCCAGCGTACCCACCATGGTGGACAACGATCTGCGCCCACTGGCCGACAAATACCTGCAAACTCTGGACGGGTTGCGCAGCTTCATGGCGGCGCAGTTGGCCGAGAGCCAGCGCAACACCAACAGCCTGGCGTCGGCCAGCCAAATGTTGCTGGGCGTGGGCGCCGCAGTGGCTGTGGCCCTGGGTGCTCTGTTGGCCATCCTGGTCACGCGCTCCATCGTGCTGCCCATGCAGCAAGGCCGCAAAGCGGCAGAAAGCATTGCCGACGGCGACTTGACGCAGCCGCTGGACACCACCGCCAGCGACGAGACCGGCCAACTGCTGCAAGCCCTGGCCACCATGCAGGGCAAGCTGGCAGGCATCGTCAACAACGTGCGCCGCAACGCCGAAGGCGTGGCAACTGCCAGTGCCGAGATCGCCCACGGCAACAACGACCTGTCCGCACGCACCGAGCAGCAGGCCAGCGCGCTGGAAGAAACCTCAGCCTCCATGGAGCAACTGGGCTCCACCGTGCGCCAGAACGCCGACAACGCGCGCCAGGCCAACCAGTTGGCCGTGAGCGCGTCCACCGTCGCAGCACAGGGGGGCGAGGTGGTGGCCCAGGTGGTGCAGACCATGAAGGGCATCAACGACAGCAGCCAGAAGATTGCCGACATCATCAGCGTGATCGATGGCATTGCCTTCCAGACCAACATCCTGGCGCTCAACGCGGCCGTCGAAGCAGCGCGCGCGGGCGAGCAGGGCCGGGGCTTTGCCGTGGTGGCGAGCGAGGTGCGCAGCCTGGCCGGACGCAGCGCCGATGCCGCCAAGGAAATCAAGGCCCTCATCGGCGCCAGCGTGGAGCGTGTGGAGGCGGGATCGGCCCTGGTCGATCGCGCTGGCGCCACCATGACCGAGGTGGTTCAGGCCATCCGCCGTGTGACCGACATCGTGGGCGAAATCAGCGCTGCCAGCAGCGAGCAGAGCGCAGGTGTGGGCCAGGTCGGCGAAGCCATCACGCAAATGGACCAGGCCACCCAGCAAAACGCCGCGCTGGTCGAGGAAAGCGCAGCCGCTGCAGACAGCCTGCGCACGCAGGCCGCACAACTGGTGCAGGCCATGTCGGTGTTCCACACCGGCACAGGCAGCAGCGCTTCCGTGCAGTCACTGGCAGGCGGTGCCCCGGTGGCGCGTGCCGCCGCGCCGGCCGCACCGCGCAGCGTGCAGAGCCGTCCGGCACAGCGCCAGCTCGGCAACAGCACCCCATAAGCCACACGCGGGCGCGGGCCCGCTGCGGCACAACCTCAAGCGAGCACGAGCTCCTGTAGCGAACCCACCCAGCCATCGGCATCCACGGCCGTCACCGGCTGGCCGTGGTTGTAGCCATAGGTCACCAGCACCACAGGGCAGCCCGCGCCGCGCGCAGCTTGGGCGTCGTTGCTGGAGTCACCCACCATCAGCGTGCGCGCAGGCAGGGTGCCCAGGGCCGCGCAGGTTTTCAGCAACGGCAGCGGGTCGGGTTTCTTGCGCTCGAAAGCGTCGCCCCCAAACACCTGGGTAAAGTAACCGTCCAGCCCTTTGGCCTGCAGCAGCGGCAGCGCAAAGGCGGTGGGCTTGTTGGTCAGGCAGACCAGTGGCAGCCCTGCGGCGCGCAGCGCCTGCAGCCCTTCGACCACACCGGGATAAACCGTGGCGTGGTGGCCGTTGATGGCCAGGTAGTGCTGCTGGTAGCTGGACCATGCACGCGCATACAACGCTTCTATTTCAATAGCTGACAGCGCTTTCCCTGCTTGCCCTAGAGCATGTTTTAGCACTAAATTCAGCAGATGCTCGGAGCCCT
>NZ_BAAGQN010000013.1:107150-209075 GCF_054783455.1 Simplicispira piscis | reverse complement strand
CCAGGGTGTCGATCAGGGTGCCATCAAGGTCGATGATGGCGGCGTCATAAAGGTCTTTTTTCATACGGTGATGGATTATCCGGATCCGCATCCGCGCCCAGCGCACGGCACCCACCTGCATGGCCGCGTCGTTGTAGGCGCTCTGGTCTTCGTCGGACGGGTCTTTTTTGCTCACCCCGACAAAGACAGTCAGCGCCCGGGCGGCCGGTGCAATCACGGCTGGGCTGTGGATGTCCTTGCGGGCCTGCTGGCCACAGCATGGCGCGGCACATCTGAATGCCGCTGCGCAGACCGGGTAGCAACGCTGGCGTTTCAGCGCCCGGGATCAAAGCGGCTCAAGCCGCCAGTTGCGCACGCATGGCGTCGATGACACCACGGTAGTCGGTTTTGCCGAAAATGGCGCTGCCCGCCACAAAAGTGTCGGCCCCGGCATCGGCCACGCGGCGGATGTTGTCCTGCTTGATGCCGCCATCCACCTCCAGGCGAATGTCCTTGCCACTGGCATCGATGCGCTTGCGCACGGCCTCAATCTTGCGCAGCGCCGAGTCGATGAAGCTCTGGCCGCCAAAACCGGGGTTGACGCTCATGATGAGAATGAGGTCGATGTCGTCAATCACCCAGTCCAGCACATCCAGCGGCTCGGCAGGGTTGAACACCAGCCCGGGTTTGACGCCCTTGGAGCGGATCGCCTGGATACTGCGGTGCACATGGCCCGATGCGTCCGGGTGGAAGCTGACGTAATCAGCGCCTGCCTCGGCAAAGGCCGCCGCCAAAGCGTCCACAGGCTGGATCATCAGGTGCACATCAATAGGCACGGCGACACCCGAGGGCGTTTTTGCATGGGGCTTGAGGGCCTGGCACACCATGGGACCAAAAGTGAGGTTGGGCACGTAATGGTTGTCCATCACGTCGAAATGGATCCAGTCGGCGCCGGCGGCGACGACGTTCTGCACTTCTTCACCCAAACGTGCGAAGTCGGCAGAGAGGATCGAAGGGGCAATGCGAAAGGTACGGCTCATACCGCCATTGTCGCAGTTACCATTCCGGGATGCCGAAACCTACCATCGACGTTCACGTGCGCCCCGAATACCTGGCGGAGCAGTCCGATCCCGATGCTTGCGAATACCACTTTGCCTACACCATCGAGATTGCCAACCCCGGCGGCACACCGGCGCAGTTGATTTCCCGCCACTGGATCATTACCGACGCGCTGGGGCATGTCGAGGAAGTCAAGGGCCTGGGCGTGGTGGGCCAGCAGCCGCTGTTGCAGCCCGGGCAGGCCTTTGAATACACCAGCGGTTGTCGGCTTCGCACCGCAACGGGCACCATGCGCGGGAGCTTTCATTTCGTGACAGAAGAAGGCACCCCCTTCGAGGTGCCCGTGGAGCGCTTCTACCTGGATGCCTCGGACAGCGCCAAGCCCCACGTATTGCACTGATTTCCACGTTTCCCATGGAATTCCTCCCTGTCTGGCCGCTACCGGTCAACACCCTGTTTTTTTTCGGTTTTTTGCTTTTTTGCGGCTCGCTGGGTGGATATGTGGCCCACCGCTGGCCCTGGCTGCCCAGTATCACGGGGTTCATGGTGGTGGGGCTGTTCGCTGGCCCCAACGTATTGGGACTGATCAGCCCCGAGGCGCTGGCGCAATCGCGCATCGTTGTGGATGTCGCGCTGGCGCTGATTCTGTACCGGCTGGGTCTTTCGTTGGACGTCAAGCGCTTCATCAACGACCGCTCTCTGGTGGTGATTTCTGTAGCGGAGAGCGCCCTCACCTTTGTGGCCGTCTACTTTTGCCTGGAATGGATCGGTATCTCGGGGCTGCCTGCAGCGGTGATTTCGACCATCGCGATTTCTTCCTCGCCTGCGGTTCTGATCCACGTCGCCCACGAGCTGGGTGCATCCGGGCCGGTGACGAATCGGTCCATGTCGCTGGTCGCCTTGAATAACGTCATCGCCTTCATGGCCTTCGCTGCGGTATTGCCAGCCTTGTACGGGCAGGCCGAAGCGCCCGTGTCCATCATGATCGGCGCGCCGCTCTACCAGGTACTGGGGTCGGCGGCGCTCGGTGCCATCATGGGGTGGGCACTGCACGTGGCGGCGCGCAAAACCAAAGCAGCGCACCAATACCAGCTCGCTCTCGTGATCGGCGCCGTGATGATGACAGTGGGGGCCGCCCTCGTGCTCAATTTGTCCCCCTTGTTCGCCCCCTTGATGCTCGGTATGGTCGTACGCAGCCTGGAGCGCACCAACCTGGTGGCAGACATTGAGTTCGGCCCCTCGTTCGAACTGTTCTTTATTGTTCTCTTCGTCTATGCCGGCGCCAATATGCATGTGTCGGAGATGCTCCAGTACTGGCCCGCTGCATTGGCGTTTGTGTTTGCGCGCAGCGGCGCCAAGTGGCTGGGGGTCACGCTGGCCGCGTCTGCATGCCGTACGCCCCTGCGACAAGCGGCCACCAGCGGCCTCCTGCTGATGCCCATGGCCGGTCTCGCCATCGGTCTCGTCAATACCACCACGACGCTGTTCCCTAACGAGGGGCTGATTGTGGGCTCCACCGTGCTTGCGGCCGTGGCCATTCTGGAAACAATAGGGCCGCCCATCGCGGCCCGTGCACTGCGCTGGTCTGGAGATCGGCTCGACGCAAATGGCGCTGCGGACAACACCCCTGCGCCGGACACGGGCGACGTCTGCGCACATGGAATCGCCAGCGCGCCCGACGTTCCTGCGCCTTGAGATCCGCTGACGGGCCCGCCCCATCCCCTGCGCGGCCCCGTTGAAAATATCCATGCCAGAGGCGCCCTGGTGGCACATGGGCGATGATCTCCGGCATGCGGCGATACTCCACAGCCTGCGCAAAGGCTTCTCCGGAGTTGATCCAGAGATCGCCACGGGGCCACGACCGCTTGTGTCACAGTCCTACAAGCGTCTTTAGTATCTAACGGTAAATTCGCTGGTGTCCGGCGATGTCGGCCGCAACACATGCCTTTGGCGAACGGCCCCACCATGGCAGCCGACTGACCGCCTGATCGAGAGGAATCCATGACATGAACGAGATTTTGAGCTTCTGGGCGCAATGGCTGCGCCCTTCGGCAGGGTTACCCACGGTGCAATGGTCGCTGCTGCTCGCCGTGGCGGCCATGACCGGCTATCTGCTGCAGCGCCACACCGGCCTGCCCAAGGTGGTGGGCTACTCGCTGGTGGGCGCGGTGGCCGGGCTGGCCGGTTTCAGCGGTGCGGTCTGGCCACTGCAGGGCATTGGCCTGTTCTTGCTGGAACTGGGCATCTCCATCGTGCTGTTTGAATGCGGTGGACGGATTCCGCTGCGCTGGTTCCGCCACAACCCCATGGTGTTGGTGCAAAGCGTGGCCGAATCTGCGCTGACCTATTTCGCGGTGTACTGGGTGCTGCTGTGGCTCGATGTGCCCGCCCGGGTCGCAGGCCCGCTGGCTCTGGTGGCCCTGGCGGCTTCGCCTGCCGTGCTGACCCGCGTGGTGGCCGACACCGGGGCCGCCGGCCCGGTGACAGAGCGCGCCATCGTTCTGGCCACACTCTCGACGCTGTATGCGCTGACACTGGGCAGCGCCCGGGCTGAGCTCATCAACCGCTCCAGCATCACCTTCATGGACACGGTTTACCCTGTCGTCGTGGTGCTGGGCGTCTCCATCATCGTGGCCGCCGTGCTGGCGCTGGTGCTGCGCATGGCACTGCGTTTTATGAGCCCGACGAGCGAGAACACCTCCATGTTGCTGCTGGCCCTGATCGCCGCTGCGGCTGCCGTGGCCGCCCACATGGGCGGGTCCGCGCCCTTGGCCGCGCTACTGAGTGGCATGCTGCTCAAGCAGCTCAACCCACGCCCCTGGGCCTGGCCACGCCAGTTGGGCAATGCCTCGTCGCTGCTGACCATGCTGATGTTCGTGCTGGTGTCCACCGTGGCCGCACAGGCCGACTGGAGCGGCCCTGTGGTCGGTGCTGTACTGGCCCTGATCGTGGTGCGCCTGCTGGCCAAGGCGCTGGGGGTGGCCGTGGGCAATGTGGGCAGCGGTTCGAGTTGGCTGCAGGCACTGTGGGTAGGCTGTGCGATGACACCCATGTCAGCCATCGCGCTGCTGATTGCTTCGCAGTTTGTGCTGGCTTCGCCTTCCACGGGCCACCTGATTGCGCGCGTGGCCCTGCCCGCCATTTTGCTGATGGAGGTGCTGGGCGCGGTGATTGCCACAGTGGCCATCTACCGTGCGGGAGAAAGTTCCAAGCCCTGGGCGCCTTTGGCCCGTGGCAACCGGGGAGACAACCGTGAGTCTTGAAGCCTTCAACCATTCCGAACCGCTGACGTTGGGTGTCGAACTGGAACTGCAACTCGTCAATACGCACGACTACGACCTGGCACCCTATGCCGAGGACATGCTGCGGCTCATGCACAAGACGCCGCTGCCCGGCAGCGTGGTGCCCGAGATGACGAACAGCATGATCGAGATCTCCACCGGCATCTGCCACTCGTCGAGCGAGGTGCTGGGGCAGCTGAGCCAAATCCGCGATGCGCTGGTGAAAAGTGCCGACAAGCTCAACATCGCCGTGGTCGGCGGCGGCACGCACCCGTTCCAGCAGTGGCACGAGCGGCGCATCTACGACAAGCCGCGCTTTCAGGAGCTCTCACAGCTCTACGGCTACCTGAGCAAGCAGTTCACCATCTTCGGTCAGCATGTGCACATTGGCTGCCCCAACGCCGACGCCGCCCTGCTCATGCTGCACCGCATGTCGCGCTACATCCCGCACTTCATCGCGCTGTCGGCGTCCAGTCCGTACGTGCAGGGTCAGGACACAGCCTTCGATTCGGCCCGGCTCAATTCGGTGTTTGCCTTCCCGCTCTCGGGCCGCGCGCCCTGCGTGCTCACCTGGACCGAGTTCGAGCAGTATTTCGACAAGATGACACGCACCGGCGTGGTCAAGAGCATGAAGGATTTTTACTGGGACATCCGCCCCAAGCCCGAATTCGGCACCATCGAAATCCGCGTATTCGACACCCCGCTGACCATCGAACGCGCCGCCGCGCTGTCGGGCTTCGTGCAGTCTCTGGGCGCCTGGTTCCTGGCCGAGCAGCCGTTCACGCCCAGCGAGGACGACTACCTCGTCTACACCTACAACCGCTTCCAGGCCTGCCGCTTCGGCATGGATGCGGTGTATGTCGACCCAGCCACGGGCGACCACATGCCGCTGCGTGAGCACATCCTCAAGACCATGGACCAGATCGCAGGACACGCCGCCGCCCATGGCGCAACCGGGGCGCTGCACCTGCTGCGCAATGAAACCCAGGCGGGCCAGAACGACGCGCGCTGGCTGCGCGAGCGCCAGCGCGAAGAGCAACTGTTGGCCGAGGTCAGCCGCCAGGCAGCGCTGCGTTTTCGCGGAGTGAATTGACTCCCCCCTGCGTCGCCTGCGGCGCCTTCCCCCCAGGGGGACGCCGCCTGCGCGGCGGGGCGGCCCTTGCGCGGCGACCGCTGGCCTGGGCCGCGCCTGCGCGCACGCAGCGGACTTGTTCAACACCACCACAATCCACACCATGGGTGAATTTGACCTGATCGCACGCTACTTCACGCGCCCGGTGCGCCCCGATGGTGCTGTGGCCCTGGGCGTGGGCGACGACTGCGCGCTGCTGGCGCCCGCGCCGGGCATGCAGTTGGCGGTGTCGAGCGACATGCTGGTCGAAGGCCGGCATTTTTTTGCCGGCACCAACCCCGAGCGCCTGGGCCACAAGGCACTGGCCGTCAATTTGTCCGATCTGGCGGCCTGCGGTGCGCGGCCGCTGGCGTTCACGCTGGCACTGGCCTTGCCGCAGGTGGACGCAGCCTGGCTGGAGGGCTTCTCGCGCGGCCTGCTGCAGCTGGCCGATGCGCACGGCTGTGAGTTGGTGGGCGGCGACACCACGCAGGGGCCGCTCACTATCTGCATCACCATTTTTGGCGAAGTGCCGGCCGGCCAGGCGCTGCTGCGCAGCGGTGCGCGGCCCGGCGACGACATTTATGTGAGCGGCACGCTGGGCGATGCGCGCCTGGCGCTGGAGGCTTTGCAAGACCAGGCCGCCGCAGCCGCCCTGCCCGCCGAAACCCTCGCCGCCGCACGCCTGCGCCTGGAAGCGCCAACGCCGCGCGTGGCCCTGGGCCTGGCGCTGCGCGGCGTGGCCAGCGCGGCGATGGACGTGAGCGACGGCCTGCTGGGCGACCTGGGCCACATCCTGCGCGCCTCGGGTGTCGGGGCCTGTGTAGATACCTCAATAACTATTAATTTGATAGCTTGTAGCGCTTTATCAGAAAGCGTTCCAAGCCATTTTGACCTTAAATTTCTGCACCAGTGCACCCTGGCTGGTGGCGACGACTACGAATTGCTGTTCACCGCGCCCCCTGCCGCCCGTGCCGCCGTGGCCGCGGCGGGCCAAGCCTGCAGCACACCGGTCACACGCATCGGCCGTATCGAGGCCGAACCCGGTGTGCGTCTGATCGATGGCCAGGGGCAGCCGGTGCTCCACCGCTACGCCTCGTTCGACCACTTTGCCTGACAACCCCGCGAATGGGGAGCAGCACGATCTCAGGGCGTGCGCGCCATGGCACGCTGCACCAGCCCCTCGGCTTTGAGCCGGTCGAAGGCCTGCTGCGTGCGCTGCGCGACCTCCAGCGGGGTCTGCAGGCTGTAGGCCATGTACAGCCCGGCAGAGACTTCCTCCAGCGTCAGCACCCGCTCCAGGTCGGCACAGTCGAATGCGGCCTGCTGACACATCAGGCGGGCATCGCCGGTGGTCAGGGGCACCAGGTCCACCTGGCCGCTCAGCAGCTTGCGGAAATTGTCCAGAGGCTGGGCCGAGACCACCAGCTGCTTGAACCCCTTGGCGCGCAGATACTGCTGCCGCACATCGTCCCGCATGACGCCAATCGTGAACGTCTTGGCCGATTCCAGGGAACTGATATCGAGCACGTTGGATTTGAGCCGGTACAGGTGGTACTGGATTTTCATGATCTCGCCCACCCAGCGGAACTGCGATTCACGGGCCGGAGTGCGTGCTATCAGGAAGATGAGCACATTGGGCTCCTTGAGCGCCATGTCATAGGCCCGCGCCCAGGGGTACAGGTGCACTGTGTAGTCTTTGAGACCGGCGCGCTGCAAGGTTAACTCGACCACTTCGGTGGCGCTCCCCACCACCTTGCCGCCCTCTATGGAGGTGTAGGGCGTCGTTTCGGTCACCGCCCGGATGGGCGGCGCTTGGCATGCTGCCGCACCCGCCCAGAAAATCCAGAACAACAGAATGGCACGTTTCATGCGGTCTCTCCCACAGGGTCGGAAGGTGCCGACACATCGGGCCCGGCAACCTGGTTGCGCCCCGCAGCCTTGGCGCGGTACAGCGCCTGATCCGCCTCTTCGAACAAGGCCTCGAAGTCACGGTCCGCGCCGGGTTCCAGTACAGCCAACCCGAAACTGATCGTCACCACCTGGGCTGCCTGCGAATGCAGGTGTTCGATGGCGCACGCCGCTACGGCGGCGCGCATGCGCTCGGCCATCTTGAAGGCTGCAGAGCGGCTCGTCGCGGGCAGCAGCGCAGCAAACTCTTCGCCGCCAATGCGCGCCACCAAATCACCCGCTCTGCCCAGCTGCGCTTGTAAAGCATGGGCCACGACAACGAGGCACTGGTCGCCCATGGCGTGGCCATAGTGGTCGTTGTAGTCCTTGAAATCATCGATATCGCAGATGAGCAGGGCCAGGCTTTGTTGCTCCCGCCGAGCGCGGCGCATTTCGATGATTCGGGCTTCGTCGAAATGCCGCCGGTTGGGCAGGCCCGTCATCGGGTCGGTGCGCGCCAGGCTTTGCAACTGGCCATTGGCCGCCTGCAACTCAGCGGTGCGCTCATCGACCAAGTGGGCCAATCGATCCCGGTGCTCGGCCAGTTCCTGCTCATAGCGCTGTTGGCGCTCCAGGTGGTTTGCCAGACTGCCCTGCAACTGGTTGACACCCGAGACCAGTTGGGTCAATTCGTCCTGGTTCTGGCTGTTGCGCTGCAGGCTCAGGCGGGTACCCAGGTTACCGGGACGCACGCCCTCCAAATGCGATGCGATGCGCCGCACATGCACCGTAACCATGCGATTGAACACCAGCATGATCAGGCCCGCCAGCATCAGGGATTGCAGCAACTGCGCCACCACGATGGTGAACAACTGGCTACGCAGACGCTGCCATAAGACATGCTTGTCGCCGTACAAAACCAGTTCACCGACCTCTTCGCGGGCGCCGGGATAGGGAGAATAGGTCAGTCGCATGCTGCGCGTTGGCGCCCAGCCCAGGCCGGACCAGCTTTCGTGCGCGCTCTCGAAAATTTCAGGCGGACGATTCGCCAGAGTGACCTTCAACACGATTTTCCCCACTGCCGGAATGCCCTTGGCGCTTTGCACCTGTGCTTGCAGTGCCTCCCGGTCAAGTTCCCAGATGGCCTTGGACAGGGTGTCACCGTAAATCTGTTCGATCTGCGCCAGTTCGGCATCCATCCGGCTCAGGCCTTCATTCCATGCCGACCAGGTCAGCGCCATGACCGATGCCAGGATGAACAAGGCACAAAACACCAGCGTGGCCCACACCAGCCGCCATCCCAGGGAGCGCTGGCGCACCGGTGCAGGGGGCGCGCCCGTCTCTGGCGGCGGGCTCACTGCCACTTGCGCTGCAGCCTGTCAAAGCTGCCATTGCGCTGGAGGGACTCCAGCGCCTTGCGAAAGCGCTCCACAGTGGCATCGGACGTCTGGGCACCGAACGCCATGTAGTAGCTCTGCGAGCTCAGCTCCGGAATGGCCAAGGCCTTGTGCAGTGCTTTTTCCGGGTTCTGGCCCGCCTGGCGCACCAGGTGATAAGCGGTGAGCTGGTTCATGATCCACAAATCAATACGGCCCAGCCGCAGTTTTTCGTAGTTGAGTTCGTTCTTGGCGCTGGCTTGCAGGTTCTTGCCTTTGACAAATCCCTTGGACAGCAAGAACTGTTCGCCCACACTCTGGTTCACTGTGCCGATCTGCAAGCCCCTTGCTTTCTCCAACGACGAAAGGGAGAGCGCCTTGTCCGCCAAAGAAAACAGGTAGTACTCGGACGGTGCAATCACGCCCACCCATTTGAAGCGCTTTTCGCGCTCTGGCGTGCGCACCATGGAATAGATCAGCACGTCGGGGATGTTGCTGGCCGTTTCATAGGCGCGCGCCCAGGGCATCGACTGGAACTGCCCCTGCAAGCCCAATTCCTGAAGCACGGCCTCGACCACCTCAGTACCCAGGCCGGTGATCTTGCCGCCGTCGGTGTAGTTATAGGGCGGAAACTCTTCCGTGAGGATGCGCACCGGCCCACCCGTCGCACCCGCCAAGCGCCAGCCGCCGCACAGCAAACCCATCAGGCATGCCAACTCGCGCCTGCGAACACCGATATGTGTGTGCTGCTGTTCTGCCATGGTTTCTGGATGACTGGTACCTGCCGTGGAAGAAAACCAAAAGCCCTGCTGGCCCTGCTCATTTCAGTATCGGGTGACCGGCCCACGCGGTCAATGGCTAAGACCCAGGACACCGGGGGCCGAGCCCGGTTGTGGCGCACTACGCACGGATCATTTCAAAGAGCCAGGTCTATGGGAGTGCTTGAGCAGTTGCAGCACCAGTGGGTGCGCCACCTTGCGTTCGGTGCTGATGGCGTAATAGTGCTCTTCCACCCCGTCACAGGCGCCGACCAGCCGCACTTTGCAGCGCTGCAACAATTCATCCTGGGCCGCCACCGCACCAGGAAACACGCCCAGACCGGTGCCACCAAACGCCTCCAGCAGCGCGTTGTCCTCGAACTCACCCACCACCCGCGGGCGCAGGCCCTTCTGGGCCAGCCACTGATCAATAGGATTGCGCACGATGGAGTGCATCGTGGGCAACAGCACGGGCAGCGACTGCAGCGACTCTGGAAACCCCTCGACCGCCTGTGCCCACCACTGCGCCGCCGCATACCAGCCCATGGCCGAGCTGCCCAGCGGGTGGTTGTGCACCTTGAGCCGCGGATTGAAGGGCGCCGGGTGGTCGGACAACACCACATCCAGCTTGTGCACAGCCAGTTCGGCCAGCAGGTCGGGCATTTCACCCTCCAGGCACACCAGTCGCAGCCCATCCACCTGGAGCACGGGCCGCAACAGGCGCTGCACCTCCAATTTGGGCAGGCCATCGGCAATGCCCACCACCAGCCGTACCGAGGGGCTCTGGGCGGCGGCGCGCACCAATTCAGGCAGGGCCTCGCCCAACTGGAAGATCTGCTCGGCCTGCCGCAAGGCCACCACCCCCGCCTCGGTCAGCGCCAGCCCGCGGCCCGCCGGGCGCAGCAGTTGGCAACCCAGGTCGCGCTCGAGTTCACGCACCTGGGTGCTCACGGTCTGGACCGCCATATCCAGCCGCACAGCGGCCTGCGACATGCTGCCCGCCTTGGCCACCATCCAGAAATAGTAGAGATGGCGGTAATTGAAGTTTGCGCTCATATTCCGATATTACAGAAGTGAATCTCATATTCAATCTGCTTTTTTAGAAGTCACACATCCTCTATCCTCCGATTTCTTCTGACTTTGGAAATCCCCATGAACCATCCTGCCACCTACCAGGGAAGCACCACCCGTAGCTCTCTGGGCAGCACCCTGTCGACACATCGGGTGCTGCGCAATACCTATGCCCTGTTGTCCATGACGCTGCTGTTCAGCGCCGCCGTCGCAGGCACAGCCGTCGCCCTGCGTTTGCCCGCACCGGGCTTGATTCTTACTTTGGCGGGCTATTTCGGCTTGCTGTTCCTGGTGCACAAGGTACAAAACAGCGGTTGGGCCTTGGGGGCCGTCTTTGCGCTCACCGGCTTCATGGGCTATACCCTGGGGCCGGTGCTCTCGGCACACCTGGCCTTGCCGGGCGGCGGACACACCATCGCTCTGGCGCTGGGCGCCACAGGCGCCACTTTCCTGGCCCTGTCAGGCTGGGTGCTGGCCACCCGGCGCGACTTCAGCTTCATGGGTGGCTTTTTGTTCGCCGGCATGGTGATCGCCATCCTGGCCGGGCTGGCGGCCATGTTCTTCCAGATCCCGGCGCTGGGCCTGGCGGTATCGGCCATGGTGGCCTTGCTGTCGGCCGGGCTGATCCTGTTCGAGACCAGCCGCATCGTCAACGGCGGCGAATCCAATTACGTATTGGCTACCGTGGGTCTCTTCGTCTCGCTTTTCAACCTGTTCACCAGCCTGCTGAGCCTGTTCGGCTTCGGCAGCAACGACTAATCCCCAAGGAACCTTTATGACCCACACCTACCGCACCACTACCGCTGTCATCGCACTGACCGTCGCCGCCCTGGCCGCCCCCACGCTGGCGCACGCCAAACGCATGGGTGGGAGTAAAGCACGCTCCATTCCTCCGGCCAGCATCGGCAAGGCACCGTCCACCCCTGCGGCCCCGGTGGCGCCCAAGGCCCCTGCAGCCCCGGCCGCTGCGGCAGCACCGGCAGCGGCAGCGGCTCCTGCCGCACGCGGCCCGGGAATGATGGGCACCATGGGCGCAGCCGCTGTGGGCGCGGTGGCCGGCACCATGGCCGGCAATGCGCTGGCCAGTGGCAGCTCCACCGAGAAGGATGCCAAGGCCGCCAAAGCCGCCGAAGCCCAGGCCGCCGAGAAAGAAGCCCAGGAGCTGCAACGCAAAGCCGATGAAGCCAAGGCCAAGGCCACTGCCGCGCGGGCCGCAGCCCAATAAGGTATGACCCGGGGTAGCATGTGCGGCAAGTTTTTACTCCGCACATCCCAGGAGCGCCCCGTGAACCTCCCATCGTTTTCCCCGCAGCCGCTGGTATTCGCACTGGCCTGCACCGCGCTGCTGTGCAGCGCAGGCGCCGTCGCAGCCCAAGAGAGCGCCTCGCGCATCGCCCGTGTCACGGTCTACCCTGGCAGCGCCACCGTAGAGCGTGTCGCCAAGGTGGCTGCGGGTGCGCGCAGCCTGACCATGGCCTGCCTGCCCGCCACACTGGACCCGCAAAGCCTGCAGATCAGCGCCGAAGCGGGCGTGCGCGTGGGTGAGTTCAATGTGCTGACCGAAGACCGCGACGTCGCCTCGGCCTGCGCCAGCCCACTCGACGGTCGCATCCGCGAGCTTGAAGACCAGATCGCTGCCGTCAAGGCTGAATCGGGCGCGCTGCAACTGGTGGACAGCTACCTCAAAGGGGTTGCCGCTGGCAGCGCGGGCGAGGCCGCCGCGGGGGGCCGCGCCCTGCCCGCCTCCCCGGCGCAGATCAGTGCCACCGCCGATGTGCTGCGCAAATCCGGCCAGGATGCGCTGGCCCGCGCCCACCAGCTCAAGCGCCGTCAGGAGGCGCTGGAACTGGCGCTCAAGCCCCTGGCGGCCGAGCGCGACCGCGTGGCCAGCCAGCGCACGCGCGTGGTATCGGTCACCGTCAACCTGGCCACCGAGCGCGACGCCGAACTGCGCCTGACCTACCAGGTGCGCGGCCCCGGCTGGCAACCCAGCTACCGCGCCACGCTCGATGCCCCCAAGGCCAGCGTGCAGCTGGATCGCCTGGCGCTGGTGGCGCAAAACAGCGGCGAGGACTGGAGCAATGTGCAGCTCACGCTCTCCACCGGCCAACCTAACCGCGCCACGCAGGGCCGCCTGCCCCATCCCTGGACCCTGGACGTGGCACCGCCGCCCCAGAGGGCAGCCCAGGCGATGGCCATGGCACCCGCCACACCGGCACCGATAATGCGCGAGCGCGGCAACGCAGTGCCCGACACCATGCCCAGCTTTGACGTCAGCACCCTCGACAAGGGTTTTGCCACCGAATTTGCGGTGCCGCAGCGCATCACCGTGCCCTCGAACGGACAGCGCGTCACGCTGGCGCTGGGCATGCAGCTGACCAGTGCCCAACTGCTCACCCGCACCGCACCGGGCGTGGAAGAAGCCGCCTACCTGGTGGCCGAGATTGCGCCACCGCCAGGCGTCTGGCCGCCTGGCGCCGTGGGCCTGTACCGCGACGGCGCCTTTGTGGGCACCGGGCGCCTGGATTTCAGCGCCAGCGCCGCCCGCACGCCGGGCGCGCCGCCCACCACCAGCCTTTCGTTTGGCCGCGATGAACTGGTACTGGTGCGCACCGAGGCACCCCAGGACATGACCAGCACCACCGGCCTGACCGGCTCGCGCACCGAGCGCCAGACACGCCGCAGCTACCAGGTAGAAAACCGCCACAAGAGCAGCATCGACCTGCAGGTGCTGCACGCCACACCGGTCTCGCGCAACGAAAAAATCGAGGTGGAATCGCGCTACCAGCCGCAGCCCACCAGCCTGGCCTGGAACCAGCAGCCAGGCACCATCGCCTGGCTGCAGCCCCTGGCGGCCGGGGCCACGGCGCAGTTCAGCGCCGAGCACACCATCCGCTACCCCAAGGACATTGAGCTGCTGGAGCGCCCATGAGCAGCGCCCTCCCCCTGCGCCCCACGGTGCGCTTTTTGCTGGCCCACCCCGCGCACTTCATTGCGCTGGGCTTTGGCTCGGGCCTGTCGCCCAAGGCGCCCGGGACGGTGGGCACCCTGTGGGCCTGGCTGGCATTCCTGGTGCTGCAGCCGTGGTTTGCCACGCCACTGCAAATGGGCCTTTTGATCGTCGCCAGCACGCTGGGCGGCTGGTGGGCCTGCACTGTCACCGCGCGCCACATGGGCGTGTCCGATCCCGGCAGCATCGTCTGGGACGAGGTGGTGGCTTTCTGGCTGGTGCTGTGGCTGGCCATGCCCATGGGCTTGTGGGGCCAACTGGTGGCATTTGCACTGTTCCGTTTCTTTGATGCCGCCAAGCCGGGGCCCGTGGGCTGGGCCGACAGTCTGTTCAAAGGCTTTGGCTGGCGTGGCGGCTGGGGCATTTTGTGGGATGACTTTGTCGCGGCTTTCTGCACCCTGCTGGTGATTGCACTGTGGAGGTTCTGGTGAACCCACACCACCAATTACTATCAAAAAAAGAGCTGCTAGCGCTTGATGGTATTGCGTTAGAGGCCATTTTGACCAATATTTCCGATTTCCTGCTGGCCCAGAACCAGATGCTGGCCACGGCCGAAAGCTGCACGGGCGGCCTGATTGCTGGGGCCTGCACCGACCGGGCCGGTTCCAGCCAGTGGTTCGAGCGCGGCTTCGTCACGTATTCCAACGCCGCCAAGTCCGAGATGCTGGCCGTGCCCCGCACGCTCATCGACCAGCACGGCGCCGTGAGCGAGCCTGTGGCCCGCGCCATGGCCGAAGGGGCCCTGGCGCACTCTGCCGCCCAGGCCAGCGTAGCCGTGACGGGCGTGGCCGGGCCCACAGGCGGCAGCGCTGACAAGCCCGTGGGTACGGTGTGGCTGGCGTGGTGTGTGCACGGGCGCACCTACAGCGAGCACCAGCATTTCGCAGGCGACCGCGCCGCCGTACGCGCCGCCACCGTGCGGCATGCGCTGGTGCAGCTGGCGCACCTGCTGGGGCCCTAGAAGCCTGTCGGCCTTGGAAATCGTCGGCTGCACATCGGCCGCAGCGGTCCATTCTCGCTTTCGACGCTCCAAGCCCAACAGACTCCTAGCGACACGTAGCGAGCGGTTACGCACTGGGGGGCAACCCGCTTGCATTCAGCGCCACACTTGCTTTAATGGGCCTTCGCCCCCGCCCGGCACACCTTGCGGCACAGAACCGGTGCGGGAGACAGGGTGCTCACACAGCTGCACTGGATGCCACGCGCTCGTCTTTTTTTCTTCCGCAGCCTTCGGGGCCAGCTGGCCCTGTGGTTTGGCGGACTCTCCCTGCTCACGCTGCTCAGCGTTGGCCTGTATGTGGGTCGGCTGACCACACAGCAGGTGGCTGCCACGGCGGGCGCCTCCATTCACGCCACCGCACGCGCCGCCGCCGATCTGCTGGGGGCCAGCTTGCGCGAACACGAGCTCGACATTGTGCTGCTGAGCCTGGCCCCGCACTTCACCCGCGGCGAGCTGACCCAGCCTGCCGTGCTGCGTTCGCTGGAGCAACGGCGCCAACTGCGCGAGGAATATGCCTGGATGGGCGTGGTCAGCCCCCAAGGCACCGTGGTGCAGGCGGTGGACGGTATTCTGCAAGGCCAATCCGTTGCACAGCGGCCCTGGTTTATTGAAGGGAAAAAGCGGATCTATGCCGGTGATGTACACAAAGCCCTGCTGCTGGAAAAGCTGCTGCCGCAGCAAGCGTCTTCCGAACCGCTGCGCTTCATCGACATTGCCGCCCCTGTCCGCAACCTGGAAGGCACCCTGGTCGGCGTGGTGGGCGCCCACATCCACTGGCGCTGGGTCACGCAGACGGTGCAGGCCGCCTTCGACCAGCACGCCCGGGACCAGGGCACCGAGATTCTGATTGCCAACGCCGACGGCGAGGTGCTTTACCCGCAGTCGCTGGTCCACCACTCGCACCTGGCCCCCGTAGCGCCCCAGGGTACGGGCGCACGCTACGCTCGGCTGCGCTGGGACGATGGCCAGGAATACCTCACCAGCCAGGTCACGGTTGACACCCGCACGCCCCACGGTCTGGGATGGCGCATCGTGGTGCGCCAGCCGCTGGAGCAGGCCCTGCAGCCGGCACACGCGCTGCGCAGCAGGCTGCTGGCGCTGGGCTTGCTGGCGGCCATGGTGTTCAGCCTGGTGGCGCTGTGGCTGGCCCGTTCGTTCAGCCGCCCCATTGAGCAGTTGGCGCGGGCCGCGGGTCAGATCGAGCGGGGCGACCGCCATGCCGACTTTCCGGTGGACCATCGCCTGGCCGAAGTCGAACAATTGGGCCAGTCCCTCCAGTCGATGACCACGGCGCTGCTGGCCCATGAACGCGAACTGGCCACCGTCAACCAGTCGCTGGAAACCCAGGTGCTGCAGCGCACCAAAGCGCTGGAAACCGCCAACCTCGAACTCGAACGGCTGGCCACCCGCGATCCGCTCACCGGCGTGCACAACCGGCGGCACTTCGATACCAAGCTTCTCGAATGCTTCCAGACCAGCCAGCGCACCGGCAGGGGGTTTGCCGTGCTGCTGCTCGACGCCGACCATTTCAAGCAGGTCAACGACACCCACGGCCACCCTGCAGGGGACGCCGTCTTGCAACAACTGGCGCACCTGCTGGATGAAAACACCCGTGCGGTCGATTTTGTAGCCCGCTATGGCGGCGAAGAATTCGCAGTGCTGCTGCCACACACCCCAGGGGGCGAGGGCAGCATGGCGGCGGCAGAAAAAATACGCGCGGCCATCGCCGCAGCCGACTTCCCGGAAATCGGCCACATGACGGTCAGCATCGGTGCCAGCGTATGGAACCCCACCGACACCCACGCCCATGCGATCGTCGAGCGCGCAGACAAGGCGCTTTACCAAGCCAAAGGTGCGGGGCGCAACCTAGCGATGGCATCCTAAAGGCCAAGGCGCCTCAGGCGCCGTGGCACTTTTTGAACTTCTTGCCGCTACCGCACCAGCAAGGGTCGTTGCGGCCGGGCTCGGGCGGCTTGCGCAAGGTTTCTACGCGCGGGCCCATGCTTTTCCAGATCTGGCGCAGGTCGTACACGGCCCAGATGGCTTCGCCAAAGGCTTCCACACGGGCCTTGCTGGTGCTGGGCGGGCCGTCGTCGCTGTACATGCAGATTTCGGGCTTGCCGGTATCGTCTTCGGTCAGCGCAACGATGTGCCCCATCGCATCATCGAGCCACTGCGCGGCTTCCTTGTCGCGCGGCGCGGCCCATTCGTCGGGCCAGTTTTCCACGGCAAACATGAAACCCAGCGCCCACACTTGGGCAAAAGAGGGAATTTCCTGGCCTTCAAGTTCAGCACGCTCATCCTCGGGCAAGCAGGCCACAGCGCCGCGCATATCCATGGCTTCGGGGGCGTAGGCCTGGTCTTCGTCCAGCGATTTCACATCGGCATCGAGTTGCTGCTGCACTTCGTTCCACCGGAGCATCCACAGTTCGATAAAACGTGCCTGCTGCGCCGCATCGGCAAACACCGGCAGCAGCGGCAGGGGTTCGCCCTCGGCCACTTCCAGGGCTTCACCGTCGCCCAACAGCATGGGCAGGTATTCTGCGGGACCAATGGGCCGCCGGGTGCACACCAGCGCGGCCATGAAACCGTCGCAAAACTCCCACTGCGGAATCTCTTCGCCGCGTGTGCGCAAATCGTCCAGCAGGACGTCGAGTTCATCGAGCTCGTCGGGGCCAAGGGCCGGTGCACCGGCGTCGGGAGTGGTGGGTTCAGTCATGGGGGCTCCGTTCATGGTGCAAAGGCTTTTATGATGCCCCGGGTGGTGCCACATGGCAGCGCCGTGGGGGCTGGCGCGCAGGGCCAGCCCACGCACGGCGGCAAGTGTAGCGCCCCACGCCCGCTGGCCGAACCCCTATCGCACTGCCCATGCCGCACGACACCGACACCCCCCATCGCCCCGATTACGCCGCTTTCCTGCGCCAACAACTGGCCCTGCAGCAACCCACCGTGGCGCGCTACATGCTCAGCGAAGAGCAGGTCTGGCTCAAGAAGGCTGGTGCACGCCACGGCATGGGGCGCTACCGCGTGCTGGGCGCACTGGCCCGATGGACGCAACTGGAGGTGCTGCGTCCTGTCCCCAATCTGGGTGGCACGGCGGCCATAGCCACCGAAGCCCGGCGCCTGCACGACCTGGCAGCGCGGGGCTTGCGGGTTCCCGTGCTGCTGGCCCGCCAGGATGACGGCCTGCTGCTGCGCCATCTGGGCCGCCCGGGCGAACCGGCCCCCTCACTGGGCGACGAGATGCAGGCAGCCATTGCGCAGGGCCCTGCGGCCGTGCAGGAGTTGTGGCGCCAGGGCCTGGAAGCACTGCAACAGGTGCACAGCACGGGCACCAGCCTGAGCCAGGCCTTTGCGCGCAACCTCGTGCGCTGCCCCGACGGTGTGGTGGGTTTCATCGACTTCGAGGACGACCCCACTAGTGCCCTGCCCCTGGCGCACTGCCAGGTGCGCGACGCGCTGTGCTTCGTGCATTCCACCGCCCTCTATCTGCGCGAGAGCGGCGCGCTGGAGTCGGCTCGCCTGCTATGGGCGGCCTGGGTGGCGCAGCAGCCCGCCAGCGTGCAGACCACACTGACCCACAGCATTGCACGCCTGGCCTGGCTGCGCCATCTGCCACAAAATCGTCGCCTGGGGCGTGACCTGCAGCGCGCACGCGCCGCGTACGCCCTTTTGACGCCAGTGATACCCGCATGACAGCCCGTGTGCGCATACGGCGGCACACTGGCGTTTGCCAACCCATAGGAGACACCCAATGAAACTGATTACCGCCGTGGCGCAGACCGCCACCGTAATGTTCGACACCGCCGCGACCGTGGCCAAGGCCGAAACCCTGATGGCAGAAGCCGCAGCGCGTGGCGCACAGGTGCTGGTGTTTCCCGAGGCCTTCATCGGCGGCTACCCCAAGGGGGCCGATTTTCACATCTTCATCGGCGCACGCACTCCCGAAGGGCGCCAGGATTTTCTCAAATACTACGAGGCGGCCGTGACGCTGGACGGCCCCGAAATTGCGCAGTTGGCCCAGGCCGCAGGCGCGCACAAGCTCTACGTCTGCGTCGGCATCATCGAGCGCGAGGGCGGCACGCTGTACTGCACCGCCGTGTACCTGGGGCCTGAGGGCACCGTGCTGGGCCACCACCGCAAGCTCATGCCCACGGCACTGGAGCGCCTGGTGTGGGGCTACGGCGACGGCTCCACCCTGCAGGCAGTGGAAACCCCCTTTGGCAAGCTCGGCGCCGTGATCTGTTGGGAGAACTACATGCCCGCGCTGCGCATGGCCATGTACCAGCAGCGCGTGGCGCTGTATTGCGCGCCCACGGCCGACGACCGCGACAGCTGGATCAGCACGATGCAGCACATCGCCATGGAAGGGCGCTGCTTTGTGCTGTCGAGCTGCCAGCACCTGCGCCGCGCACAGTTCCCCAGCGCATCGATGCACAACCGCCTCCCCGACGACCCCGAAACGCTGCTCATGCGTGGCGGCAGCTGCATCATCAGCCCCGCAGGCAAGGTGCTGGCCGGGCCCGTCTATGGTGAGGATGTACTGCTGACCGCCGAGATCGACCTCGACGACATTCCCCGCGCGCAGATGGATTTCGACCCCGTGGGCCATTACGCGCGGCCCGACGTGTTCCAGCTGGCCGTCAACACCGCAGCACAACGCGCCGTGCAGCTGGAGCCTGGCGCCAGCACCGCCCCGCATCGCCCATGAAGGTGACCGACGCCATCACCCGGCGCATGTCGGTGCGCGCCTTTCGCCCAGAGGCGCCACCCGCTGCCACCGTGCGCGGCATTCTGGAAACCGCCGCACGCGCCCCTTCGGGCGGCAACCTCCAGCCCTGGCGCGTGCATGCGCTCACCGGCACTCCCCTGGCCGAACTGTTGGCGAAGGTGGCCGCTGCGCCGCTGCAGGCAAAGCCCGAATATGCGGTCTATCCACCCAACCTGTGGGAGCCTTACCGCACCCGACGGTTCGAGAACGGCGAGCAGCTTTACGCCACGCTCGGTATCCCGCGCGAAGACAAGAGCGCACGCCTGCAGCAAATGGCGAAGAATGCTCGGTTCTTTGGCGCGCCCGTGGGTATTTTTCTCAGCATCGATCGTGACATGGGCGCGCCGCAATGGGCCGACCTGGGCTGCTATCTGCAGAACGTGATGCTGCTCGCGGTAGAGCAAGGCCTTGGCACCTGCCCGCAAGAGTTTTGGGCATTCTGCTCTGAACCGGCGAAGGCATTCCTGGGCCTGGGAGCCCGCCAGACACTGTTTGCAGGCATTGCCTTGGGTTATGCGGACGAATCTGCCGCCATCAACCAGATGCGCACGACGCGCGTGCCTTTCGAAGAGTTTGCACAAATGCGGGGATTCGCGGGCAACTGAACGGCCCAGGCTTCAAAGCCTCTTGCGCGTCTGCGCAAGTCGCGGCGCCCACCTACACGGCTGCGTGCGTTGACGAACCACACCGCACTAGCCGCCGCTCTACACTCTGGGCCGGATACCTTTTTGGCTCCGCGTATCCGCACACCTTCATGCCCACACCCTTATCTACCTCTGCCTCGTCGGGCACTCCTCCCGACGGCCGTGGCGCAGGCGATCCCTCAAAACCCCCAAAAATCCGGCCCAGGCGCACGCCAGCCTTGTCGCTTTCCGCCTGGAAGCAGTTCATGGGCGTTGCAAGACCCTATTGGCAGGGCGACAAGAAACGCACGGCGTGGGGGCTGTTGGCGTTGCTGATTGGCCTCATGGTCTTCGAGACGCAGTTAGCGGTCATGCTGGTCGACAAAAGCGGAGAAATGACCTCCGCGCTGGCCAGCAGGGATGCGGATCGCTTCTGGGCTGCGGTGCGCACCACGCTCTACGTGCTGGCCTTTGCGGTACCGGTTTATGCGTTTTACTACTACATGCGCGATGCGTTCTCCAACTATTGGCGCCGCTGGTTAACGCTGCGTTTTTTGGATGGCTACCTGGGTGAGCGCAAGTACTACGAAATTGGCGCGCGCGGCGACATCGACAACCCGGACCAGCGCATCAGCGAGGACATCAACACGTTCACCGGGCGCTCCACCCACTTTCTGCTGGTTTTCATTGGCTCCCTGATGCAACTCGTCGCCTTCAGCGCCGTACTTTGGTCCATTTCGCACACGCTGGTCGCCATCTTGGCTGTCTACGCCTTTCTCGGAACCTTCGGCGCCCTGTACTTGTTCGGTACGCCGCTCATTCGCCTGAACTTCTGGCAGTTGCGCCGTGAGGCTGATTTCCGTTTCAGCCTGATGCGACTGCGCGAGAACGCTGAATCGATAGCCTTCTACCGCGGTGAAGCACAAGAGCGCGCGCAGCTCAATCAACGCTTTGACGCCGCATTCAGCAACTTTGCCCGAATGATCAAGAAGCAACTCTCGCTCAACCTGTTCCAGCGCGCCTTCAGCCAACTCACCCTGGTAGTGCCCAGCGTCGTGCTGGCAGGCACTGTGCTGGCGGGCGAAATGGAAGTGGGCCGCGCGGTGCAGGCGGCGGGCGCTTTCACTGCGGTGCTGGCGGCCGTCTCGCTCATCGTGGACAACTTCGAGAGCTTGAGCCGCTTTGTGGCGGGTATTGACCGGCTGCACGCGCTCTCGCAGGTAGTGCTCAAAACCCCGGCCGCTCCAACACCGTGGGCCGAGCCACCAGCGATGGACGGGGTAGCAGCCGTCATGAAGACAGATCCCTCGCCCACGATTGGGAGGCGCGCTGGCGACACCTTGGCCATCGAGGGGCTCACACTGTATACGCCCGATTTCCGCCGCATGTTGATACAGAACTTGTCGCTGCACATCGCATCCGGAGAGGCGCTACTTATCACAGGCCCGAGCGGCTGTGGCAAGAGTTCGCTGCTGCGCGCCATTGCCGGCTTGTGGAACAGCGGCAGCGGCATGGTGCAGCACCCGCCTATCGAAGACATGTTCTTTTTGCCACAACGCCCTTACATGCAAAGTGGCACGCTGCGCAGCCAGATCGTTTATCCGGCGGCCACGACCGAACTTGCAGATGAGCGGCTGCTGGAACTGCTCCAGGCGGTGCACCTCGAGACGCTGGCCGAGCGGGTCGGCGGGCTCGATGCAGTGCACGATTGGGAAAAACTGCTGTCCACCGGTGAGCAGCAACGCCTGGCGTTTGCGCGGGTGCTGGCATGCAGTCCCCGCATGGTGATTCTGGACGAAGCCACCAGCGCGCTCGACAGTGCCAACGAAACCGCGCTCTACCAGCGGCTGCGCGAAAGCGGCATCACCTTGGTAAGCATTGCGCACCGGCATGCGGTGCTGCAGTACCACAGCCATGTGCTGGAGTTCAAGGACGACGGTGCCTGGCAGCTCAACGCCGCTGCTGACTTTCAATTCGCAGAGTGAAGCAAGGCTCTCTGCAATCGAGCCAGCTCACACCACGCCCATGAGAGCAATGGACGTGACAGCGTCTGTGTCATCAGCGTGCAGCGCGTACGCAGACACTGCCGGTCACCGCGCGGAACTGGAACACCTGCGCCCAGGAACGCTGGGAGCCTTCCGTTCGAAGCTTGGGGCGGCATACGGGAATTCAAGCAATATTAATGCCATGTCCGCCTCCGAAGGTATTTTCTGAAAATCACTCAATGGTTTTTCTGCATTGCCACTTCGATCTGACGAGCCAACGCGGCCGCCATTAGCTGACTGCCTGCTGTGGTGAAGTGTCCTGAGTCTATATACATCAAAATTCCATTTCGATTGACATAGCAATACCGCGCATCACATAGCTCATCCAACGTATTGAAAATACTCACATCATGCAGGCCATCTACAGCGCGCCCCACCAGCGCATCGTATTCACGACGCTCGAAATCAACAACATCTCGGTCACGGATGCAGTCAGCAGGTTGTCGCCTCCAGGCCGGTCGAACCTCACTTGCACACGCAGTCACCGTAGAGAGCATCGGGTAGGTTGGAATAGATTTGACAAGTATTATTTTTTTCTGCTGCGCCAACAATCTCTCCATGGTTTTACGAAGACCTGCCTCATAAGCTTGCGCAACCGTTTCCGTTTGTGCTCTCTCCATACTGCGAATATTATCTGCCGGCAAATACATCAAGTAAGCATTAGACAAAATCACCAGCTTAACATCTGGGTCTGATTCAATACGCGCCAATGCCTGCCGAGTCAACTCTGGCGATCCCCGATGATCATGATGCGGAACATAGCCCTCACGATATTTAGTACCTTCCAAATAAGGCCACCCTGGAGTAGCAATAGTCTCTAATCGATCACCATACAGCAGAGAAAGTCCGTAGGAGAAGTGCCCCGCATTACTGTCGCCCAACAAGACCACTTTGTTCCGACTCTGGATCGCAGGCCTTTCATACTCCAGCAAGGGCGTATTTGCATAGGGCGCCGGCGTGAGTGAAAGTTTATTTTTATAAATCAATCCAGCTAGCATGCCCATCAAAACCATCAGACCCAATAGCACTAGGGCGAGAAGATTTTTGTGCGTTACGCGCTTCACCAAAGGCCGTTCCACACAATGGTAAGTCAGCATTGCCAACACCATCGCACCCAAAAGGGCTAGATTTCGGTGAGTAGATGTCCATTGCCCATCACCAATCAGCCGGGCAAAGACCAGCAAGGGCCAATGCCACAAATACAGTGGATAACTTATTTTTCCGATGTAGACAACGGCAGGATAAGAAAGTACCTTGCGGTTGAACCAGGCTTCAGGGCCTGCAAGCATGAGCATGACAGTTGCTGCAACGACCGCTATGACATAAAAACCAGGAAAGGCGTCAGCATGCATGGGCGTCCATTGCGTCGCCGCAAGCATTCCAATGCCGCACCATCCCAGAGCATTTTGGACGCCACGCTCCCTCAACAGGGAATCCTCATTCATCCGTACATTCTCTCTGCGCCACTGAATGCAGGCAAGCAACCCACCCGAAGCCAACTCCCAAAATCTTCCCATGGGCAAATAAAACCCTGCAGGCTGACTCTTACTCGTCAGAACAAGGTTCACCACAAGAGAACCAAACAAAATCACCAAAGATGTCGCGACAACCGAGCGTTTTTTCCAATGGGCCAAAAATAATACCAATGGCCATATTAGATAGAATTGCTCCTCCACCCCCAGCGACCACAAATGCAAAAGTGGCTTTAATTTGCTCGCAATATCCCAATATCCAGCCTCTAAATAAAAATTTATATTAGCAGCAAAAAACACACTGTAAAGAACAGATCCCCCCATCAATCGGTACTCATCAGGGTACATCACCAGCGGTGCAAAAAATATGCAAAAACACAACACCAGCAACAACCCTGGGAATATCCTATTGACCCTTCGAATATAGAAATTTCTAATTGAAAATTTCTCTTGATTCAACTCTCCCAATAAAATCGATGTAATTAAATAACCTGATATTACAAAAAATACATCCACACCCACATATCCGTTGGGAAGTAATTTGGGGAAAGCATGCACCGCAAGCACCATAGACACAGCGATAGCACGCAAACCATCAATATCCGCTCTATATTTAATATTTTTATCCCCCCCCACCAAGCACCTCTTAATTTTTAGCTACTGGATCTTCGCCGCAAGAAAAGTCGACTTATCTCAAAATTTCACAAGCGACCAAATAGGATTGGACTAAAACGTCACGATGCCAAGTCTGCACGAATCCACCTCCGCCGCAATGGTCGGCATGGCATGCACGCCCAACACCAGCAGCCGCTTGTGCAGGCTGAGCACAGCACGATCCTTGCTGAGCAAGAGAGCGTTGTGCTGCACCGCCAAGTCGATAAACTGCTGATCGTCTGGATCCTTGCACACGGCGCTGGCGCGGGGCGCGGGGGGCACGGCACAGGACTTCGCATCAAAAGCCTGCAACACCTGCTGCGCATTGAGTCCGTAGTGGGCTAGGCGTGGCGCGATCTGCGGATAACCCAAAACGCGCGCAAGTTCAACACGCATGGCCGGCGCAGCAATCCAGTGCAAAGCGCCGCTGGCCAGTAAGAGTCTGAGAGAAGCCACGGTTTCGTCGGAAAACACCAATAGATCAAGCACGATATTGGTGTCGATCACCACCGACCGCGCAATGGTCGCTGCCGACTCAATCGCCATCGACCGCCTCGGTTGCGGCACTGCCCGGCCGAGTGCGCGCGGCGCCCTTGACCATGTCGAAACGGAACAGGCGGCACTCGATCGGGCCGTTCCACATGGGCACGCGGCGCGATTCTTTCAGGCGCATCTTGCTGGGGAGCTTGAGGTCGGGCGTCAGCATCCAGGCCGTCCAACCTGCATAATTTTTCTTCCAGTGCGCGGCCAGTTGGCTGAAGAATTCGCCGCCATCGTCGGTGTGCGCCGCCTCGCGTCCTACGGCGTCGCCCTGGGCGCGCTGGGCAGCACGCTCAGAGGCGTTCTGCCCCGCCGCGCCAGCGGCCGCAATGCGCTCACCGTAGGGCGGGTTCAGCAGCATCAGGCCTGGTGCATCGCACGGTGGCATGCGTTGCAGCGCGTCGCCGCCACGCAGTTGTATGGCACCAGCCACGCCCGCACGCTCGGCGTTACGCTGGGAAAAATCGACCATGCGGTGCGATACATCACTGCCAAAAATGGCTACAGCGCTTTTCTGTTCTTCGTTATGTGCTGCATTTTTTATAGCATTCCAGACATGGGACTGGAAAGGCAGAAGTTTCTCAAAAGCAAACCGGCGACGCAGGCCCGGCGCGATGCGGCAGGCGATCTGCGCCGCCTCAATGATCACGGTGCCGCTGCCGCAGCAAGGGTCATACAGTGGCATGGGCGCATCGCCATGCGGATCCCAGCCGCTGGCGGCGATCATGGCGGCGGCCAGGGTTTCCTTGAGCGGTGCGTCGCCCTTGTCCTCGCGCCAGCCGCGCTTGAACAGGGGCTCGCCCGAGGTGTCGATATAGACCGTGGCCTCTTCTGTGGTCAGGTGCAGGTGGATGCGCATGTCCGGCCATTGGGTGTTCACGTCCGGGCGTACGCCGCTCTTGGCACGGAAACGGTCCGCCACCGCGTCTTTCACGCGCAGACCGGCAAAGTTCAAGCTGGTGAGCGGGCTGTGCTGCGCCGTCACCTCGACCTTGAAGGTCTGGCGCGTGGTAAACCAGATCTCCCAGGCCACGCTGCTGGCCGCTTCGTACAGGTCGTTTTCGTTGCGGTAGGGGCGGTGGGCCAGCTGCACCAGCACACGCTGCGCAAGGCGGCTGTGCAGGTTGAGCAGCATCGCATCGCGCCAGGACGCACGCAGCAGCACGCCGCCGCGTCCGGTGAGCAGATCGTTTCCCGTGAGGCCAGTGATACGGTGCACCTCGTCGGCCAGAAAACCCTCCACGCCAGCGGCGCAGGGTAAAAAGAGTTGAAGTTGGTTCATAGCAAGCCCCGAGGATAAGGCTTTCCCCCCGGAACGCCTCAGGACAATCGCGACGAAATGAGTTGTTGTACGGGCACAGGCCGACCAAACAGGTAGCCTTGGTAGCCCGTGCAACCCTGTTCCACCAGATAGTCAAACTGCCCTTGCTGCTCCACACCTTCGGCGACCACGGTCAGCCCCAGGCTGTGGGCCAATGCCACGATGGTGCGGGCAATGGCGGCGACGTTCGGGTCGATCAAAATGTCGTGCACAAAGGCGCGATCGATCTTGAGAAGGTCCAGCGGCAAGCGCCGAAGGTAGGCCAGGGACGAATAGCCGGTGCCGAAATCATCGAGCGCAAGCCCGATGCCGTGGGATTTGAGTTCCAGCATTTTGGCGATGACGTTTTCAGCGTCACTGAGCAACAGGCTCTCGGTCAGCTCCAGCCGCAAACGAAGCGGGTTGGCGCCGGTCAACCGCAGCGCAGCCAAAACGCCATCAACAAACGTCGATTGCTGGAACTGGCGCGCACTGACGTTGACCGACAGGTACAAGCTTGCGGTGGTCGGGCTCGCGGCCCATTCAGCCAGTTGGAGGCAGGCGGCCTTGAGCACCCAGTCACCCAACGGCAGGATGAAGCCGGTCTCCTCGGCCAGTGGAATGAAATCACCCGGCAGCACGGTGCCGCGCTGCGGATGCTCCCAGCGCAGCAGCGCCTCAGCGCCGGTCATGCGCCCGTGGCGGTCAACCTGCGCCTGGTAGTGCAACCGAAAATGGCCCTGCTCCAGGCTGGTGCGCAAATCCGCATCGAGCTGCACCCGCTGTGATACGACGGCCTGCATCTGCGGGTCGAAAAAGCGCAGGGCGTTGCGCCCCGCCGACTTGGACTGGTACATCGCCAAATCAGCCTGGCGCAGCAGATCATCGACAGTGGCCGCCTGCCCATGGAAGAGGGTCACACCAATGCTGGGCGTGTTGCGCAGTTCATGCCCTGCCAGCACATAGGACTGGTTGAGTGCTGTGAGCACCTTCTCTGCAACCACCCGCGTCTGCTCAGCGGCTTCGGTCGCATCGTGGGCAAGCTCCTCCAGCATGACGACAAATTCATCCCCCCCGAGGCGTGCGGCCGTATCGCTGGCACGGATGGAATCTTGCAGGCGCCGGGCCACCTCCACCAGCAGCAAATCGCCCACATCGTGGCCCAGGGTGTCGTTCAGGGCCTTGAACTGGTCCAGGTCGATGAACAGCAACGCCCCTCGCCCGCCCGTGCGCTCGCCCAAGGCCATCGCCTGCTGCAACCGGTCGAGCAGCAGACGCCGGTTGGGCAAGTGGGTGAGGGGGTCGTAGAAGGCCAGGTGGCGAATCTTTTCCTCGGCTTCCTTGCGTTCGCTGATGTCAGAGAACGCAGCCACGTAGTGCGTGATCTGGCCGTCACCTCCATGTACTGCAGAAATGCTCTGCAGCAGGGGGTACACCTCGCCGCTTTTGCGTCGATCCCAGATTTCACCAAACCAGGCACCCCGGTCAGCCAGCGACTTCCACATCTGGACGTAAAACGCCGCGTCATGGCGCCCGGACTTGAACATCGCCGGTGTGCGCCCAATCACCTCGTCGGCCCCATAGCCGGTCATGCGGGTGAAGGCGCGGTTGACGCGCAGGATGGTGCCCCGGGCATCGGTCACGATCATGCCGTGCAACGATTCAAATGCCGTAGCGGCGATGCGCATCTCTTGTTCAACCCGGCGACTTTCGGTGATGTCCCGCAGCACCACTACGCGATGCGTGGCCACGCCCTCACCATTCTGTACTGGGCTGACCATGGCCTCGAACCAGAACGACTGCCCATCGCGGCGCTGGCCTTCCAGGATGCACGGGGTTCCGTCCCCGCGGTCCAGACAGGCTCTGTCCTGCGCCTGCGCACATAAAAAATCCGGATTCCGGCCCAGAATCTCGCCGGAGGAATACCCTGTGATTTCACTCAACGCTGCATTGGCAAAGGTGACCAGGCCTTGCGCATCGACGATCAGCACGCCCTGAGAGATGGAGCTCAGCGCCTTGTGATGCAACCGCAAGATGTCTTCATTTTTGAGTCGCTCTTCTGCCTGTGCAATACGGACCAAGTTGTCACGGAACACCAAGGTGGCCCGCGCCATCTCGCCAATTTCATCGCCACGCTGGTGGTCGATGATTTCGACATCGGTGTCTCCGGCCTTCTGCGTTGCCAGCCGGTTCATGGCGCGGGTGATGCGCTCCATCGGAAAAATAATGCCCCGCGCCAACGCACCCGCCATCAGCACCGTCAGAAAGATCCCCGCGAAGGCGACAGCACCGCTCCAGAAAACGGTTTGGCGCGCCGCCTCCTCGGCGCTGCGCGCTTGCACGATCAGCGCCTGCGCCATGCGGTCTTCTACCAGGCGGAGCTGGTCGATTCTCCACGTCATCACGGCCAGCCAGTGCGCCGTCGTGCCTTCTGCAGACTCCTGCCGCGTTGGCATCCGCTGAAAAATCCAGCCGCGCAACCGCTCGATCTCTGCGGCCTTCATGTCGGCCAGCAACTGCTCCAGTTGCTGCATGGATGCCGCATCGGCAAAAAAACGGAACTGCTCCAGAAAATGTGCCTGCCGATCGGCCTGCGCAACAAACACCTGGCGCGAAAGTGCATTGACCTGGGGGGCCGCGAAATAAGTGGCGCCCAACGCACGCTCCATGCCTGCCAGTTCCTTGGCCTGCATGAGATTCACAAAGGCATAGATGGTGCGCGAAATATCCGCATCGCCGCCCCAAAAGTACATCTCCTGAACGATGCCAATCAGCGCATGAATGGCGGCGCTGTAACGTGCCAGTTGCACCTCGGGTGTCACATCGTGTGCCGCCGCCTCCCTGCGCCACGCAGGCAAGGCATTCCATTGCACCCGCGCATCCTCGATGCGCAAACGAAGGCGGTCATCGTAATGGTCCAGATCCAGCTGCTGCAGCGCCTGCTGTAGCGCAGCCAGTTGCTCGTCCGTCCGAGCATGGCGGACCGCCTGGCTCAGGACGAAATCGGTGCCACCCGAACCTAGATAGGCCGCCGACAGGCCGCGCTCAAGCTGTACCTCGTGCACCAGGCTCCCGGCAAATGAGGCCAGTTCAGCCATTTCGCGCAGGCTGCGCATGTCGTTGGCCGTGCGCTGATGGCTGGCCAGCACCCACACCACAAAGAACAGAAAACCGGCCATCGGCAAAGCCAACGCCAACGCAATGCGCTGTCCAATCGGAATATTCTGTAGTCGGGCTTGCATCGCGGCTCGGTCTAAGTAAGGGGCGGGATCACCTCGCGATGACGGCGATCTCCGGCGAAAGGCCATTATGCGGGCTGTAGCCAGACAACACAGCGCCCTCTCGATCCCATGGCCCGCAAGCGCTGATTGCTGATCGGCACCTCCCCTCCCTGTTGCGTTGGCATGACCGTAGTCAACATTGTTGCGCAAGGCGCCGCATCTGAGGGATTCACCTGAGGGCGCGTTCGCACATCGCGGTCATAGACTGTGGATTCCTGCGCCGCCGTGGCCGCAGGCCCGAGGACTGGAGCTTGCCTTGCAACCTACCGACACCACGCAGCCGGACTACTTCCACAAGGTCGTCGATTGCCAGTGGGCCTGCCCTGCCCACACCCCCGTACCCGAATACATCCGCCTGATCGGCCAGGGCCGCTACGACGACGCCTACATGATCAACTGGGTATCCAACGTGTTTCCCGGCATTCTGGGCCGCACCTGCGACCGGCCCTGCGAGCCTGCCTGCCGGCGCGGCCGGGTCGAAGAAAGCAATGGAGCCCACCCCGAGCCCGTGGCGATCTGCCGCTTGAAGCGCGTGGCAGCCGACAACAAGAGCAGCGGAATCAAGGCGCGCATGCCCGCCATCGCAGCCCGCAACGGCAAGCGCGTGGCCTGCGTGGGCGCCGGACCGTCGTCCCTGACCGTGGCGCGCGACCTGGCGCCGCTGGGCTACGAGGTGACGGTGTTCGACGCCGAGGCCAAGGCGGGGGGCTTCATCCGCAGCCAGATTCCGCGTTTTCGGCTGCCCGAATCGGTGATCGACGAAGAAACCGGCTACATCCTTGACATGGGCGTGCAGTTTCGCAACCAGGAACGCGTGGACTCGCTGCGCGCGCTGCTGCAGCAAGGCTACGACGCGGTGTTTGTGGGCAGCGGCGCGCCGCGCGGGCGCGATCTGGAGATTCCAGGCCGGCGCGATATCACCGACAACATCCATATCGGCATCGACTGGCTGGCTTCGGTGTCCTTTGGGCACATCACCCGCATCGCACCGCGCGTCATCGTGCTGGGCGGCGGCAACACCGCCATGGACTGCTGCCGCTCGGCGCGGCGCCTGGGCGGCACCGACATCAAAGTCATCGTGCGCAGCGGCTTTGACGAGATGAAAGCCTCGCCCTGGGAAAAGGAAGACACCCTGCACGAGGGCATTCCGATTTTGAACTTCCATGTGCCCAAGGCCTTTGAGCACGACAACGGCCAGCTTACCGCCATGACCTTCGAGGTGGTGCAGGCCCAGTACGACGCACAAGGCCGCCGCAGCCTGGTGCCCACGGGCGAGCCCGAGGTGCGCGTGCCCTGCGATGTGGTGCTGATCGCCGTGGGCCAGGAAAACGCGTTTCCTTGGATCGAGGACGATCTGGGCATTGCCTTCGACCGCTGGGGCCTGCCGCAGCTCACACAGGGCACCTTCCAGTCCACGCTGCCCCAGGTGTTCTTCGGCGGCGACGCGGCCTACGGCCCGAAAAACATCATTACCGCCGTGGCACAGGGGCACGAGGCGGCGGTGTCAATCGACCGCTATCTGCACGACGAAGACGTGCGCCAGCGCCCGGCACCGCACACCAACCTGATGTCCACTAAAATGGGCATCCACGAGTGGAGCTACAACAACGACATCTCGAACGACCTGCGGTTCAAGGTGCCATGGGCCAAGGCCGAGGTGGCACTGGCCAGCATCCGGGTAGAGGTGGAGCTGGGGTTCGACGCCGCCACCGCCTTCAAAGAGGCCAGCCGCTGCCTGAACTGTGACGTGCAGACGGTGTTCAACCGCTCCACCTGCATCGAGTGCGACGCCTGCGTGGACATTTGCCCCATGGACAGCATCACGTTCACCTTCAATGGCGAAGAGGAAGATCTGCGCAAGCGGCTCAAGGCCCCCGCCGGGAACCTGACGCAAGCGTTGATGGTTTCCGCGCCGCTCAAAACCGGGCGCGTCATGGTCAAGGACGAAGACGTCTGCCTGCACTGCGGCCTGTGCGCCGAGCGCTGCCCCACCGGCGCTTGGGACATGCAGAAGTTCCGCCTGGATACCACCCAGGCCGGCCCGCAATGCCGCGATGCCCAGATCACCCGCCACACGCTGGAGGCCGCATGAAGCCCATTGAAGCCGTCAACGACTTTGTCATCAAGTTCGCCAACGTCAACGGCTCGGGCTCGGCTTCGGCGAACGAGCTGTTCGCCAAGGCCATCCTGCGCATGGGCGTTCCGGTGAGCCCGCGCAACATCTTCCCCAGCAACATCCAGGGCATGCCAACCTGGTACGAGGCCAGGGTGTGCGAGCACGGCTATTCGGGGCGACGCGGCGGCGTGGACATGATGGTGGCCATGAACCCGCAGACCTGGGACGCCGACGTGGCCGAAATCTCGCCCGGCGGCTACCTGTTCTACGACAGCACCCGGCCTATTCCTGCGTCCAAATTCCGCACGGACATCACCGTCATTGGCGTCCCGCTGACCGAGATCAGCAACAACGCCTACACCGAGCCGCGCCAACGCCAGTTGTTCAAGAACATCATCTACGTGGGCGCCCTCTCGGTGCTGCTCGACGTGGAGGCAGAGGTGTTTGAGAAGCTCTTTGCCGAGCAGTACAAGGGCAAGGAAATGCTGCTCGACTCCAACGTGCGCGCCCTACATCTAGGGCGCGACTACGTCAAAGCCCACCTCCAGGCACCCCTGGGCATCCGCGTGCGCCGGGCCGACGAAGTGGGCGACCTCATTTTTACCGACGGCAACAGCGCAGCCGCCCTGGGCTGCGTGTATGGCGGCGCCACGGTGGCGGCTTGGTACCCGATCACGCCCTCGTCGTCGGTGCCCGAGGCCTTCCAGAAATACTGCGACAAGTTCCGCATCGACCCGGACACCGGCCGCAGCAACTTCGCCATCGTCCAGGCCGAGGACGAACTGGCCTCTATCGGCATGGTGGTGGGCGCCGGCTGGAACGGCGCGCGCGCCTTCACGGCCACTTCGGGGCCCGGCATTTCGCTGATGACGGAGTTCATCGGCCTGGCCTACTTTGCCGAAATTCCGGTCACCATCATCAACGTGCAGCGCGGCGGGCCGTCCACCGGCATGCCCACGCGCACCCAGCAGTCGGACCTGCTCGCCTGCGCCTACGCATCGCACGGCGACACCAAGCATGTGCTGCTGTTTCCCGAAGACCCGCACGAATGCTTTGAACACGCGGCGGCGGCACTGGACCTGGCCGACCGGCTGCAAACCCCCATTTTTCTCATGACCGATCTGGACATTGGCATGAACCAACGACTGTGCAAGCCCTTTGCCTGGGACGACACACGTACCTACGACCGGGGCAAGGTGATGACCGCCGAAGAGCTGGAGGCGGGCAAGGATTTTGGCCGCTACAAGGACGTGGACGGCGACGGCATTCCCTGGCGCACCTACCCCGGCACGCACCCCACCAAGGGGAGCTTCTTCACGCGCGGCACCACGCGCGACCCCTATGCCCGCTACTCGGAACGCGGGCCGGACTACATCTACAACATGGAGCGATTGCTGCGCAAATTCCGCACTGCCGCTGACCTGGTGCCCCAGCCCGTGCTGCGCAGCGCGGCGCATGCCACGCCGCTGGGCGTCATCTACTTCGGCTCCACCAGCCCGGCTATGCAGGAAGCGCTGGACGTTCTGACGGCCTCCGGCACCGACATCGACGCGATGCGCCTGCGCGCCTTTCCCTTCCCCGATTCGGTGGACCGCTTCATCGCCACGCACGAGCAGGTGTTTGTGGTGGAGCAGAACCGCGACGCCCAGATGCACGCCCTGCTGGTCAACGAGCTGGGCGTGGACCCAGCGCGCCTCGTCAAGGTGCTGCACTACGACGGCACGCCGATCACGGCGCGCTTCATCACCCAGGCGATTCAGACCCATCTGCAAGGCGCCCAGGCGTTGATCAAGGAGGCCGCATGACCTACCTCGCCAAGCCCCGGCTGCACCACCCCACGCTGACCCACAACAAGGTGGGCTACACGCGGCGCGACTACGAAGGCCGCATCTCTACCCTGTGCGCGGGCTGCGGGCACGACTCCATCTCGGCCGCCATCATCCAGGCATGCTGGGAGCTCGACATCGAGCCGCACCGCGTGGCCAAGCTCTCGGGCATCGGCTGCAGCTCCAAGACGCCAGACTACTTTCTGGGCGCCTCGCACGGCTTCAACACCGTGCACGGGCGCATGCCCTCGGTGCTGACCGGCGCCAACCTGGCCAACCGCGACCTGCTGTACCTGGGCGTCTCGGGCGATGGCGATTCGGCCTCCATCGGCCTTGGGCAGTTCGCCAATGCCATGCGCCGGGGCGTGCGCATGGCCTATATCGTCGAAAACAACGGCGTCTACGGCCTGACCAAGGGCCAGTTCTCGGCCACGGCGGATCGGGGTTCGCGCAGCAAGAAGGGTGTGGTCAACAACGACAGCCCAGTGGACCTGGTGGGCCTGGCGCTGCAACTGGGCGCCACCTATGTGGCGCGCAGCTTTTCGGGCGACAAGGAGCAACTCGTACCGCTCATCAAGGGCGCCATCGGCCATGGTGGAGCGGCGTTCATCGACGTCATCAGCCCCTGCGTGACCTTCAACAACCACGGCGGCAGCACCAAGAGCTACGACTACGTGCGCCAGCACAACGAGGCCGTGAGCCGCATCGACTTCATGCCCCGGCACAGCGAAATCACGGCGCAGTACGCGCCCGGCGAAGTGATCGACGTGCAGCAGCACGACGGCGCCCTGCTGCGCCTGCGCAAGCTGCACACCGACTACGACCCCACCGACCGCTACGCCGCGCTCAGCTACATGAACGCCCACCAGGCGCGCGGCGAGGTAGTGACGGGCCTGCTCTACCTCGACCCGCAGGCCACCGACCTGCACCTGTCGCTCAACACCAGCGACGCACCGCTCAATAGCCTGGGGCCGACCCAACTCTGCCCCGGCTCGAAGGTGCTGGAAAAACTCAACGCATCGCTGCGCTGACCTTACCGCCCCGCTGCAAAAGGAGCCCTGCCATGGCCGAACGCACCGTCTTCCAGTCGATCTCGCAGCGCCACGTGGTGAGCCTGGGGCCCCAGGCCAGCGTGTGGGAGGCGGCTTGCGTGATGACGCGCGCCAACTGCGGCAGCGTGCTCATCCTCGACACCCTGGGCACCCTGCTGGGCATCCTGACCGAGCGCGACCTGATGACGCGGGTGCTGGCCAAGGCGCTCAGCCCCGAAACCACCCTGGTCTGCGATGTGATGACCCCCCATCCACAGACCGTGGGCCCGGACATGAAGGTCTCCGAGGCGGTTTTGATCATGATCGAGCGGGGTTTTCGGCACCTGCCCATAGTGTCGCCTGCAGACAAGATCCTCGGCGTTTTTTCGGTGCGCGACGCCCTACCACGCGAGATCGGCGACGCCGTAAGCCTGGCGGAATTCAATGACCAGGTGAACGATGCCCTGGGCTGAATTTGTGGCCGTGCAACAGGGCGCTTCCCACCACCACCCTGCTTGGCGGACAATCGCCACTATCGACCGACCATACAAGGCAAGACTGCACCATGGGTATTTTTGACCGGCTCTGGGGCGCCTCGCGCAAGCCCGCCCCCCAGCCTGACGCCAGCACACCGGCCAGCGCACCGGTGCACGGCATGGAACCGGCAGAAACGGTGGAGCGGCGCCAGCGCGAGCGCAAGGATGCGCGCAAAGGCATCAAAGCGCTGATCATTGACGACTCGCCCACCGTCGTGGCCGCATTGCGCAAAATTTTGCGCTCTGCCGGCTACAACACCCTGGAGGCTTTGGACGCCGAGAAGGGGCTGGCGCTGATGGAGCAGGAACCGCCCGATCTGGTTTTTTTGGACATCATCCTGCCCGGCATGAATGGTTTCAACGCCTTGCGGCTGATCCGCAAGAACCCGGCCACCCAGCACGTTCCGGTCATCATGATCAGTGGCAACGAACACGCCACGGAACAGTTCTACGCCAACCGCATCGGGGCCGACGATTTCATGAAGAAGCCGTTCTCGCGCTTCGAAATATTTGCCCGCATCGAGAACCTGCTCGATGCCAGCCAGATGCCGCGGCGCAAGACCGTCTGACGACCAGCCCCTGCGCCCCGGCAGCCGCTCAGGCGGCTTTTTTCAGAATGGTGTAAAGCTGGTCCTTGATCTGCAGCTTTTCCTTCTTCAGGGTTTCAATTTCGTCGTGCGAGGCCGGTGAAATGGTGGCTTCCATGTTCTTGATTTTCTGGTCGAGCTCGTTGTGCTGATCGAACAGGCGCACAAAATGACGGTCCGTTGTCTTGAGCTGGGTGATCAGTTCGCGGAATTCAGGAAACATGCAGACTCCTCTTCGTCGTGGTGAAAAACCCCGGGCAGTGCGGCGCACGGCCTCGTAACAACACTTTACTCCGCTGCGTGCGCTGGTCGCTTCAAGGCAGCCATTTTTTCAGCAGGGCAGCATCGGGCGCACCAATGCTGCGCTGCACCGATCCATCGCGGCCCAGCAGTACGACGTAGGGCGTGACGTTGGGCCATGTGGGGTCTACGCTTTGCCGGATCGCGGGCTCAAACCCCTCAAAGGCATACAGCCGCGTCAGCCCCAGATAGTGGCGGGCATGTTCCACGGCGCGCACGCCTTGCACATCCATCATCACGGCCGCCAGCTCGACTGGCCGGTGCGCATCCATGACAAAACTGCGCAGCTTCTCGAAGGCGTCCGGGCAGGTAGAGCAGTAAGTGGTGGTGAAGATGTACGCCGCAGGCCGTGGGCCTTTTTCCACCAGCCGGGCCCAGGTGGTTTCGTCAAAATGCGCTACTGAACTGATAGCTATTGACGGCGACCTGGCAAGCGCAAGAGGCAGATTGAAGCCAAAAAACAATGCCCCGACCGCCAGGGTCACACAGGCACTGCGCCGCTGTTTAGAACTCGATTTCATGGACTCTGACCTCTGCTGCGTTGCGCCACACTACCACCATGCGCTGGTCCTGCTGCACCAGGCGCGGAAAATCGTTGTCTCCATCGACCTGGCCCAGCACCTGCTCGCGGAACGTCTGCCCCCCGTCGAGGGAAATCCAGGCCTTGAGCGTGCTGGTCATGCCATCGGTACTGCGCCAGACCACGGCCACCCGCTCGCCCTGCGCGGCCACGTCGGCATGTTCAGCGCGCGCATCCGGAAGCATGCGCACCGTTTGCAGCCGGGGCGTACCGTCAGGGGCCAGCCGTGCATAGCGTACACCGGGCACCTTGTCCTCGCCTTGCTGGCGGATACCGAACCAGACCGTATGAAAACCATCGGCCGCCACAGCCAGGGCAGGGCCGTGGTGCGGGCAGCCATCCACCCGCCACTCGTCGTAGGTGGCACGCACCACGTCGGCCGGAGCCTCCCCGCGCAGCACGGCAAAGGCATGGTCGCGCACATTGGGCTCGAACACATGCCGCCACAGGGCCCGCATGGCCCCATCACTGCCTACACCGAGCGCAATGCGACAGCATTCGCAAGAGTGGTCGGCCACCTTGGTGTCCGGGCCAAAGGTGGCACCACCATCGCGCGAGATGTTGCGGTAAATGGCGGCCCCCCGGTAGCTGGATTTGCCGCCCACCTTGGGCGCCGCTTCCAAGTCCCGCTTGTCGATCCAAACGGTGTGCAAAACACCTTCGGCGTCGAAGCCCATGGACTCGAAACGGTGGGTGATGGTCTGGCGGTCGGCATGCACTGTGACGGGCGCCGCAAAATGCTGCCCCCCGTCCACCGAGCGCAGCAGCCGCACATAGCCCGTATTGGGCTTGGCCAGCGGCTGGGTATAGGCAATCAGCACCGTGCCCTGGGGGCCAAAAACCAGTTTGGGATGGTTTTCGCCGTCGGCCGAGACCGCATCGCCCGCCGTATCCAGCACGCGCGGTGCGCTCCAGCGCAAAGGCGCTGTGCCCTGCGGTGCCGGCGCGTTTTGCACAAACAGGCGCCCCTGGCCATCGAGGCCTGCCAGCCACAGCGCGCCATCGGGCGCCATCGCGACCCCCACCCCCAACGGCGTGCGGGGCTTGCGGGCCACGCGCTGTGTGGCTGCGGCGGTGGGCGCAGCGTTGGCCGCTGGCGCGGCCACAGCTGCTGCAGAGTGCATATGCTGGGCCCCGCCGACGCTGCAGCACAGCGCCAGGGCCAGGCCACAAGCCCAACGCCCAGAGGATTGCAAAGCCGATTTCGATCGATTCATGTCCGCTCCTACTTCATGCTGTAACGCAGTTCGGTCTGCACCGAACGCTGGGGCAGGGTGTGCGCCTGCCAGGATTGCTGGTTGGTCACGTTGTTCACGCCCAGCGCCCATTCCCAGTGCGGGGCAAATTTCCACACCGCTTTCAGATCGAGCTGGTTCACGCGCGAGACGCCGCCATAGGTGTCGGGGTTGCTGTCGATGTTCAGTTCGGTGTTGTACGCACGGCCGCTCCAGCGCCAGGCGGCGCCCAGCAGCCATTGCGCATTGGGCCGGTAGCTGGCCTGCACGGCGTAGCGCTGCTTGGGGATGCGCAGCCACTGTTTGCCCACCTGCGCCGGATTGGCGGCGTTGGCCTTGACCACAGCGTCCGTCCAGGTGGCGCTGCCGCCAATGTCCAGCCCCCGGATGCCCACATCGCGCGCCTGCCACACCATCTCGATGCCCTGGGTCAGAACACGGTCCACGTTGCTCACGCGGGTGATGCTCGGAGTGACGGTAGCGTCGGTCTGGCGCAGGATGGTGTCCTTCACATCGTCACGGAAGTAGCTGGTGCGCAGCCAATGCTCACCCCAGAATTTTTCTGCCGCCAACTCGAACGAGCGGGACACTTCAGGGCGCAGGTTGGGGTCGCTGGTGGTGATGCTGCTGCCCGTCTTGGTGCCGTTGAACAGCTCGTCCACGTTCGGAAAGCGCACACCACGCCCATAGCTGGCCCGCAGCAGCAGGTCATCGGCCACCGTCCAGGCCAGCGAGAGCTTGGGGCTGGTGGAATGCAGGCTGCGCTTGGCATAGTTCTGCTGCACCACGGGCGGCCCAGCGAAGAATTGCGAGCCATCGGTTGCTTCAAAAGTCTCCAGCCGCACACCCGAGGTCAGCACCAGGTCGGGCGTAAGGCGCCAGGCGTCCTGGCCATAGAGGGCCGTGATGGTGGTGGTACCTTTGAAGCGCTGGTCCAGGGTCGTCTCGGTCGTGCGCCAGTCGCTGGCCAGGTTCACCACGTTGTTCAACTGGTACTGGTTGCGGTGCAGACCAAACACCAGAGCATGGCGGCCTGCGCCAAAGTCGCCGGCCGTGGGGGTGTAGGTGGTTTGCAGTTCCAGCGTGTTCCAGCCCGTGCCGTCACGCCGCGTCACCGTGCCCGCGCCGCCCAGGTCGGCCAGGGGCTGCGCCAGATCGGCCTGCCGGTTGGCATCGCTGAGCATTTTGTAATCTGTCAGCATCACGGAGGCGTTCCAGCCCGTCGCGTGCTTTGTTTTCCAGGTGGCTCCGAGCTGGCGGTGGCGTTCGTCGCGCTGGTTTGGGGCAAAAGCGTTGGCCGCCACGTTGAAGCGGTTGACGCCATCGTTCACCACCCCGCTCCAGAGGGGCTTGCCTGCGGCGTCGCGCAGGTAGGTCATGTTGCGCACCGTGCTGTCGCTGCGCCACAGCGACACGCGCCCTTCGATTTCCTGGGTGGCAGAAATGTCGTAGCCCATGCGCAGGTTCACGGTGTCCTGCAGACTGTGGTCGCTGCCTGTGGCGCCAAAAATGGCGCGCTCGCGGCCCTGCGGGTCGCGGTCGTAGCGGATGCCTGTGACGGGGGTGCCCGTGGTGGGCGCGGCAAAGGCACCGCTGGTGGCGCCCCGCACCGCATTGGCGTAGCCCATGGGGTGGCCTGCGCTGTCCTGGTGCTGCACACCCAGCGCCACCCAGAGCCCGGAATCGAGGCGCGAGGCAATGCGCGCTGACAGTTGCTTGCTGCCGTAGCTCTCGTGGGTGCCGTACTCGTCGAAAGATTGCCGGTTGTATTTGATGCTGGCCGACGCCTCCAGCCCCCGGGGCTTGCGCTCGGTCACCACCATGGTGGTGCCGATGGAGTTGCCGGGGTAGATGGCCGAGTACGGGCCGTACAAGGCATCGACCCGTTCGATGGCCTCCACGTTGATCATGTTCCAGCGCGGTGCGTCAAAGCGCCCGAGAAAATTGGAAATCAGATAGCCATCGAGGTACACCAGCGCGCGGCCCGGTTGCAGCGTGCCAAAGCTGCGCCCGCCAATGTTGGCATTGCGGTCGCCCAGGTAGCGCTTGCGCACGGTGGTGCTGGGCAGCAGGCTGGCGGCATCTTCCGGGTTGAAAATGTTTTGCGCCTCCAGCTCTTGCGCGGTTTTGCTGGCGGTGCTGTTGGGCAGATTGGGGTCCAGCTGCGAGCGTGTTTCGGTCACGCTGATGGTTTGCAATTGGGATTCGGTGGCAATGCCTTGGGCCAGGCCCCAGGCGGGGAACAAAGCCAGGGCCGCAGCCAGAGGGGCCAGGCGCAGGACCGGGCCGGAAGAAAAACGGGGGTTTCGCACGAATGCACTCCAGAAATACCAGTCAAAAAAGCTTCTGACGCCCTATTCATGAGCGCAAGCAGCTATAAAAACGATAGTTCAGGAGAGCACAGGCGGGCCACGCGGCGGCGGCACAGTGACCCGGCCCGCCGCGAGTGCGGCCACGGGTGTGTAGGACGGCAAGGGAGCAGCGCCCAGCGCAGCCCGTTGCAGGCTCCATGGCGACGATGCAGGCACGGGTGCCAGGCGATCGGCACAGAGCAGGCACATCGGGCAGTCCACCGGCATTTCCGTCAGCGGTTGCCCCGAGGACGCATCCAATGCACCCGACGCATCCACCCACTGCATGCCCATGCTGGTGCAAATCTCCATGCCCACCGGCGTGCGGTTGGGCGCCAGCGCGTGCGATACGGTCGAGCCCAGCGCACCAAATACCGCCAGCAACACGGCCAGCCACAACCACACCGCACGGCGCAGCAGCGCAAAGTGCACAGGGGGAGCGGCGTGGAGACGGGAATTCATGGGGAAAGCCCCAGGATTCTACGGCCCAGGACGAGAATCATTACCATGGCGCCATGACCCTCGTGCAAGCCCCCGCCGCCCCGGCCCCTGCGACCGCCAGCGAAAACATCGCCCCCATCACACCGTCCCGGCAGGTGCGCGGCGCCTGCCCGCACGACTGCCCCGACACCTGCGCCCTGCTCACCACGGTGGAGAACGGCGTGGCCGTGCGTGTGCAAGGCAACCCCGCGCACGCGCAGACGGGCGGCGTGCTGTGCGCCAAGGTCTCCAAATACCCCGAGCGCACCTACCATGCGGAGCGCATCCTCACGCCCCTCAAACGCAGCGGCCCCAAGGGCAGCGGCCAGTTCACACCCGTGGGCTGGAACGAGGCGCTGCAGGATATTGCTGCGCGCCTGGGCGCGATCGCCGCGCGCGACCCGCAGGCCATCCAGCCCTACAGCTACGCCGGCACCATGGGCCTGGTGCAGGGCGAGAGCATGGACCGGCGCTTCTTCCACCGCCTGGGCGCGTCGTTCCTGGACCGCACCATCTGCGCCACGGCGGGTGGCGAGGGCCTGGCGCACACGCTGGGCAGCAAGGTGGGCATGAAGGTGGAGTTCTTTGCCGAGGCCAAACTCATCCTCATCTGGGGCAGCAACTCCATCGGCAGCAACCTGCATTTCTGGCGCATCGCCCAGCAGGCCAAGCGGGGCGGCGCCAAGCTGGTGTGCATCGACCCGCGCAAGAGCGAAACCGCCGAGAAATGCCAGGAGCACATCCAGCTCCTGCCCGGCACCGACGCGGCGCTGGCACTGGCGCTGATGCACGAGCTCATCACGCACGACTGGCTCGACCACGACTACATCGCCCGCCACACCGTGGGCTGGGCGCAACTGCGCGAACGCGCCCTGCAATGGCCGCCCGAGCGCGCCGCGCAGGTGTGCGGCGTGCCGGTGGAGCAGATCCGCCAGCTCGCGCGCGATTACGGCACCACGCGGCCCGCCGCCATCCGCCTGAACTACGGCATGCAGCGCGTGCACGGCGGCGCCAACGCAGTGCGTGCCATTGCCTGCCTGCCCGCGCTCACGGGCGCCTGGCGCCACCGGGCGGGCGGCGTGCTGCTGTCGAGCTCCGGCAGTTTTCCCGTGGACCGCGCCGCGCTGCAGCGCCCGGATTTGCTGGTCGGCCGCAGCCCGCGCACCATCAACATGGTGACGATTGGCGATGACCTGCTGCGCACAGCCTCGCCCGCCTTCGGCCCGAAAATCGAGGCGCTGGTGGTCTACAACAGCAACCCCGTGGCCGTGGCGCCCGAGTCGGGCAAGGTGGTGCAGGGCTTTGCGCGGGAAGACCTGTTCACCGTGGTGCTGGAGCATTTCCAGACCGACACCGCCGACTACGCCGACTACCTCCTGCCCGCCACCACGCAGCTGGAACACTGGGACGTACACCTGGCCTACGGCCACACCGATGTGTTGCTGAACCAACCGGCCATTGCTCCGCAAGGCCAGGCCCGCAGCAACGCGCACATCTTCCGCGCCCTGGCGGCGCACATGGGTTTCACCGAGCCGTGCTTCGCCGACAGCGACGAAAACCTGTGCCGCCAGGCCTACGGCGCCCAGGTAGATTTCAACCGGTTGCTGGCGCAGGGCTTCGCCCCGCTGGGCGGGCCGGACGCGCCGTTTGCCGAAGGCGGCTTTCCCACGCCTTCGGGCCGCTGCGAATTTTTCAGCGAACGCCTGGCCGCACAGGGCCTGGACGGACTGCCGAACCATGTGCCCAACCACGAGGCTGCGGGCACATCAACACAGTACCCGCTGGCGATGATCTCGCCGCCCGCGCGCAACTTTCTCAATTCCACCTTCGTGAACGTACCCAGCCTGCAGGGCATCGAGAAGCGCCCCCTGTTGGAGATCCACCCCGAAGACGCCGCCGCGCGCGGCATTCACGAGGGCGGCGTGGTGCGCGTGTTCAACGACCGGGGCAGCTACCGCTGCCACGCCACGGTGAGCGAGCGCGCCCGGCCCGGTGTGGTCAATGGCCTGGGCATCTGGTGGCGCAAGATGGGGCTGGACGGCACCAACGTGAACCAGCTCACCAGCCAGGCGCTGACCGACCTGGGGCGCGGCCCGACCTTCTACGATTGCCTGGTAGAGGTGGAGCGCGACACAGCGCCCCAAAGTACTATCAATTAAATAGCTGCTAGCGCTTACCCAATAAGCGCCAGAGCCATTTTTTCATATTTTTCCAGGCGATCGACTCAACCACGCCAGTAGTTGTTGGCGGCCGAAACCGTCTGGAAGTTGATGGCAATCACCTGCGAAGCGGCCGTCAGACCGTCGGCCGACTGGGCGTACTCGGGGCGCAGCTGCTTGAGCGTCTCCATGTCGGGCTGGGTGTACTTCACGCCACGGCGGCTGAGCGTGATGGCCAGTTCAAAGCCTTCTTGCGGCGTGGCGGTGATGAGCGAGGGCAACCAGGTATCGGCCATGTTTTCTCCTTGAGAAGATCGTGGGGACAGAATGCCGACGTGGAACATGGAAACGATCCTGTTCTGATCGACGCTGGACTGTAGCGCGCGGCGTACGCCACCCGCACTCAACCGATACAAGCCCCCTTTGCGAAAGCGTTTATCGCACCAATGCACTCCGTTTTCAGGAGCTGCTTGCGCTTATGGTATATGCCTTTGCGCCTTGTTTCGCTTGATTTTTTGCGGAGCACCAGCGCAGGTGGAAGAAACTTCTCAGCGCGCGTCCCGCAAACCCGCCGCAGTGCGTTCGGGCGTCACCACGACGTTCTGATCGATGGCGCCGCACAGGCTGTGGCCATCGCGCCCCTTCATCTCGATGCGGATGGTGTCGCCCTCCTGCATGAAAGGGGTAGCGGCCTTGCCGTCCTGCAAGGTTTCCATCGTGCGTTTATCGGCAATGCTGCTGTAGCCCCGGGGCCAATCGTTGCGGCCTTTGGCGGCCTGCACGGCGGGGTTGCTGACCGGGCCGCTGCAGACAATGCTGCCCGTGCGCAGCGGGCGCGTGGTACAGGCCTGGGCAATGAGCTGGCCGAAGTGAAAACCCATCTCCGGCCCGGCATCGCACAAACCCACCTTGCGGCCGTTCCAGGTGGTCTGCAGCGTGAGATGCACCCTGCCCTGGTCCCAGGCAGCGCCCAGCTCGTCGAGCGTAACGGCCACAGGGCTGAAAGAAATGGCGGGGCGGCTGAGCAGCGGCGCCTGGCCGCGCTCGCTTTCGATGGTTTCCAGCGCACGCAGCGACACGGTGTTGGCCAACATCAGCAGGCGGATGCCATCGAGCGCCTGCGCGGGCGTGCAGCCGCGCTCGACGTCGCCCGTGACCACGGCCAGGCCCGCACCAAAGTCGATGCCCATGGCGGCGCTGGGAACGACGATGTCGTGACACGGGCCCAGGCTGGCATCGCTGGCGGCCTGTTGCAGCTGCGGCTCACGGCGCAGGCTGGCGGGCATCTCCACGTTGCGGACCTTGCATTCCAGTTCAGTGGCGTGCAGGTAGGCGTTGCCCTGCAGGCACTGGTAGGCGCGCGGCAGGGGCGCCATGCAGTGGCGGGGGTCAAAAGGAAAGGCGTGGCGTGCGCGGCCCGCGTTCAGGCTGTCGTACAGGTCCTGCAACTGCGGAGTGTAAAAGCCCCAGTCGTCCAGCACCTGCTGCAGGCGGCTGGCGATGCCGGTGGCGTAGTGGGCCATGCCCAGGTCGCGCGAGACGAGTACCAACTGGCCATCGCGAGAACCGTCCTGCAAGGTGGCAAGTTTCATGGCGGAGTATTCGTGGAAGAAAGCGGCGGCGCCAGGGCACCGGGTTGCAGACGGCGCATTCTAGGACAGAGCGGGCGCCGCATGTCCCGCTGCAGCGAGGGCGCATACGCGCCGTGTCCGGGCGATGCCCGGGGGCGTGGGTTAACCTTTGGCCTGTTCTTTCGATGCATTGCCCATGATTCCGCGCCGCTCCCTGCTGACTATCTTCGCCCTGGTGCTGGCGCTGCACGCCCTGGTACTGGGCGTTGCACTGCCCGACTGGGGCGCCAGCCAGGCGGCCCCCATTCCGCGTTTTATGACGCGCACCATTGCTGCGCCCGCTCCCGTTGCGGCACCGGCCGCAGTTGAGACCACCGCACAGACGACCAAGACCGCCGTGCGCGCCGTGCGTAAAAAACCACGCCCCGGGACCCCGCGACCCGCCTCTGCCGATGCGAAAGAGACAAGCCTGCCGCCGCCCCCCTCCACGGCACTGGAAAGCCCCGAGGTCGTTGCAGCGGCAGACCTTGAAACGCCCGGCATGCCCCACGAGGAAGCCGTGGCAACCCCGGCTGCTGCCGCAGCCAGCGCACCCGCCGACGAAGCGCCCGCTGCCAAGGCTGCACCCGGCAGTGCCATCGCCATTGCGCCCCCCGGTGCGGACGACGCCCCGGGAAGCACCCAGCCTGCCCCGGTGCTATTGCCCGCACCGGCGCGCCTGGGGTTCGATGTCACGGGCCAGGCCAAGGGTTTCCAGTACAGCGCCCGGGCCGAACTGGTGTGGCAGCACGACGGCCAGCAATACCAGGCGCGCCAGGAGATCAGCGTGCTGTTTCTGGGTTCGCGGTCGCAGACCAGCGTGGGCGAGCTCACACCCTTGGGCTTGCAGCCCCGGCGCTTTGGCGACCGCTCGCGCAGCGAAAAGGCCGCGCACTTCGATTTTGCCCAGGGTCAGGTGAGCTTCAGCGCCAACACGCCCTCGGCGCCCATTGCGCCGGGCGCCCAGGACCGGCTCAGCGTTTTCGTGCAACTGGGCGCCATGCTCGCCGCCGCCCCTGAGCATTACCCAGCGGGCACGCAGATCAGCATCCCCACGGTCAGCGCGCGCGCCGCCGACACCTGGGTGTTTACCGTGGGCGAAACGGAGCAGCTTGACCTGCCCATGGGCCACATCCGCGCGGTGCCGCTGCAGCGCCTGCCGCGGCGCGACTACGACCAGAAAGCCCAGCTCTGGCTGGCGCCGGAACTGGGCTACCTGCCGGTGCGCATCCGCATCACGCAGTCCAACGGCGACTATGCCGAGCTGAGCCTGCGCGAACGCGCTGCGCCCTGATCGGCAGCAGATCCCTGGTTTTCGTGGAATACTGGGCCCGGTAGACATACAGGCCTTGAACTTGCCGCCACTGCGGCCATCTGACAAGGACTCAGACCAGGGAGACCCACACCATGCACATGCTCTACGACTCGGAATCTTTTGTGGTGGTGCACATGCTGCCCGACGCCATTGCACCCCACGCCCACTCAACCCAGGACGCCGTACCGACGCCGCCGCAACTGGCACGCCACGGCTTTGAGATCGTGGACAAGCGCTCAGGCAAAGAGGTGTACCTGGACGGCTCCTGGGCCGAGATGTTCCAGCAGCAAATCATCGCCTGGCAACGCGATGCCCCCACCCAGGAGGAGGTGGAAGACACGCTCGACAGCTACACCGGCCTGGCCCAGAACCCGGTGGTGGTGCATTGAATGTCCGTGGACTTTAGGCAAAAACAGGCCCAAACGCCCTACTGACAAGCGTCAGCAGCTATTTATTCAGTAGCACTCTACACCGCAGCACCGCGGCGTTGGCGCATTTCCTGCCCCATGGCCTGCAAGGCATCCGGTGCCAGCAGCGCACGGGCAGCCGGGTACACCACGTCTTCCTCGCTGCGGATGTGGGCGTCGTAACCCTGCGCAAACCGGGCCAGCACGGCTTCGTCCTGCGTGCTCCAGCATTCAACCTCACCCTGAGCAAGCGCCTGCAAAAGCCCGCGCGCAGCCTTCCAGTGGGTCTCCATGCGAACGTGATCGCCCTGCAGCTGCCGCACGATCGCAGCGACCTCGGCGGTGCCGCGTTCCAGCAACAGGGGAAAGACGTGGAGTTCTTCGTCCTCATGGTGCAAGGGGGCCGCGATGTCGAAGTAGCGCAGCACGTCGCGCGCAGCCTGGCGGGCCGAGTCGTCACACGCATGGGTGTGCAGGTAGTCGATCAGGCGCTGCAGCAAGTCCAGCGAGCGCTGCACGCGCTCGTGGCAGGCTTCGAGCATTTCAAACGGCGTATCAAACCCGACGGCGGCTGCGCCAAAGCCAGGCAGGTGCACTGTGCTGGCCATGGTGGCTTAACCAAAGCGCACCGGCTCACCCTGCCGGTTGAACGGGATAAAGGCGCTGTGCGCGCCCTGCTTGATGGAGTCCACCATGCGCTGCAGGGGGGCTTCAGCCTCTTCGCTGGTGGGCGCCTTGTCCAGCGTGCCGGACATGGCGGCAACGAACACCATGGCCCATTCGTGCCCGAACTGGCCAGACTCTTCGGCCAGCGCCTGGAAGGAGGCAATCTCCTCGGGGCGCTTGTCCACGCACATCATGGGCACCAGCGCGCCCCCTTGCCCTGCGGCAAAGCGTTCGCGCTGGGCGGGAGTGGCGTCGTCGGGCAGTTCCACACCGGCAAAAACAAACAACAGCCGCTGGGGTTCGGGCTGCGCACGGGCCGCGTGCAACAGGTCATCAAAACTTGCAATTTCCATGGTCACTCCAGGTATCCAAAAAATCAGCGGGCCGCACTAGCAGGCGGGGGATCGCCCAGTGTGCGCACATAGTCGGCTGGGCTCGGCCGAACCCGCGCGCTCTTGCGCGAGAGTACCGTCCCCAGGCTGACGAAGCACAGGGCATGCTCGCTCTCCTGCAGGCCGAAAAGTCGGCGCAAAGCCGTTGACTTGAGCGCTTTGCCGCTCGTCAGCGCAGACCCAAAGCCCAGCGCAGTGGCCATCAGCAGCATGTTCTGCAGGGCGCAGCCGGTGGAGATGAGGCGCTCGTACAGATCCACCTCGGGATCACCACGTTGGCCATCCACCACGGCCAGCAGCAGCACAGGCGATCGGAACGCCTTTTCGCGCGCCTGCTCCAACTGTTCGGGCAAGGCCATCGCATCGCGCTCCTGCAAGGCATCGGCAAAAACATCCGCCAAAAATGTGCGCTGCGCCTGTGGCACCAGCACAAATCGCCAGGGCAGCAACTGGCCGTGGTCGGGCGCATGCGCTGCCGCAGCCACGATACGGTCGAGCTGCTGCGCATCGGGCCCTGGATCGCCCAGCCGCTTGGGCAAAATCGTCTGCCGCGCCTGCATGAGCGTCGCCGCCATGGCGGCGAAATCTGCCGAAAACGGCATTGCTTGCGTGAAGGCCTGTTTTTCCATCGTGCGGCCTCAGCCCGGACGCCCATCCACGCGCAAGCGCCCATACCAGATGCCCAGCCGCACGCCCCAAACGCCCATGGTCCCCGTCCACAGCAGCGCTGCAACCAGCAGCAGGCTGCCCGAGAAAGCCGTCGGCAGGGTTGCCACGATACGCAGCACGGTGGCCGCCTGCAACACCCAGAACAAGGACCAGGCAATGCGGTCGGCCACCAGGGCGCGCCCACTGTGTCCACACGAAACACGGGTGACCATGGCCAGCATCAGCGACGCCAGGCACCCCATGGTGAGGGCATGCAGCGCCCCCAGGCCGAGGAAAGGCGTGTCTTGCACCAGCCCCAGCAACTGGGAAGCACCGGCCAGCACAAAGGACAGGCCCAACCAGAGAAAACCAATGTGCAGCATGGCCAGCAGACGGTTCTTGAGACTTTGCACCAGCCCCCACACCCCGGCCAACCACAACAGCACAGCGCCCACGCCCAGCTCCAGCACGCCGCGCAGCAGCATCCAGACGGGCGCCACGGGGCCGCGCAGCGGCCCTTCAAATTCCACCCAGACGGCGGCTGCTTCAAAGGCCGCGGCCCCCAGCATCAGCCACAACAGCCAGAGCGGGCGGAACACCGTCACCAGCGGCATCGCGCTGGAGGTGAAAAACGGAATCATGCGGTGCGCTACGGTGACGTACACCACCAGCACAAAGCCCCACAACCCGGTCAGAACGAATACCCGTGCGGTGTCCTGGGCGTCCCACACAAGGCTGGCACACAGGCCCAGCAGGCTCAAGCTGCCGACGATCGTGGCCACGCCAATCGCCCGTGCATGGACCTGGTCTTCGGCCCGGCTGCGCAGCACCAGACGCCAGAACAGCACACCCATGGAGGTCAGCCCCAACCACGCCAGCGCCGCGCCCAGCAGGCACACCGCGGCCGACAGGTGCGCGCCAGCCAGCCAGGTCAGCCAACCCACTGCCTGCAACACCAAAGGAGCGCGCAGGGTGCGCGTCGGCCAGGGCTCAACGCCTAGCCATTTGGGCCCGGCGGTAAAAAGAAAGCCGGAAAAAAACAGCGGAATGAAACCGAACACCATGGCGGCCGCATGCACCACCGAGGGAGAGAGCGGGTAGGCCAGCGTTGGCCAAGAAGAGACACGAGAGACCTGTACCAGCGTCCACCATGCGCCCGAAGCCACCAGCAGCACCATAGCCAGGAAGAACCCCAGCCGGTGCGGTGCGAGCATCAAGTAACGCCAACGCCAGAGCCGATCTTGCTGCGCCACTGCTTCGGCGGAGGGTTTGCCCGCAACGGGCCGCACCGGAATGACCGGCCGCTCACTCATACGGATTTGCATTCAGCCGGATAACTAGGCGGGGAGCCGCAGACAGTGCTTTGGCACGGCAAGGCGACCCAACGACGCTATACGGTTGAAGGAAAATCTGTATCACCCACAGGTTCCCAGGTGACCGCACTGGGTGCAATAGTCGCAACCGTCCTTGCGGATCATGGCATGGGCGCCACACTCTGAACACTTCTTGCCGGCCATGACAGGGGGCATGGCGGCCAGCGGCGCATCGCCCTGCACCGACTCCTGCACAACAGGGCCGTGCTGTCGTGCACGGCGGGCCAGGATGTTCTGGATGGCGTAGGCAATCGCGGCCACTTCGGAGTCATGCCACTTGGGCACCTGCGTGCCGTCGTCCTTCTGGTGCGTCCCCAGGCGCACGGGGCCACGGTCCCAGGCGACCTTGCGCATGTCGGAGAGCGCACGTTCCAGGAAACCGCCGCGTGCGGCCAGCGACAGCAGACGCATGCTCGACGTGACCCATTGCTGCGATTCGCCACTCTGGCCCACGGGCATGAAAAATTCGATCGCACGGTCGACCGTACCGGTGCCCTCGGCATTGGGAACCGGCAAGAACGAGACGATGAGGTACAGGCGCTTCTGGCCTTCCTGAGTCCAGTAGTCCACCTTCTCGGCCACGGCCGAAAGGGCGCCCTTGGGACGGCTTTCAATCACCGTTCGCATGGGGTCGACCGGCGGCGCGTCGAGCGCAGCGGCTGGTGAATGGTCGGCCTGCGGCGCCGAGTGCACTTCGAGCACGGAGCCCAGAATGCTGTTCGGGCGGTAGGTAGCCAGACCCTTGAGGCGCGCACGCCAGGCCTGCAAATACAGCCCCTTGAAATCTTCGTAGGGATAGTCGGCCGGGATGTTGACCGTCTTGGAGATGGCCGTGTCCACGAAAGGCTGCACAACCTTCATCATGGCGATGTGGTCCTGTGCCGACATCTCCAGCGCCGAGACAAAGTACTCGGGCAGCTTGTTGACGTCGCCGCCCAGCTCGCGGTACAGGCGCCAGGAGTGGTCTTCCACCGCGTACTCGGCCATGCTGCCGTCGGCCTCGCGCTTCTTGCGCTTGTACATCCAGGAGAACGGCGGCTCGATGCCGTTCGACGCATTGTCGGCAAAGGCCAGACTCACGGTGCCGGTCGGGGCGATCGACAACAGGTGGCTGTTGCGGATGCCGTGCTGGCGAATCTGTTTCTTCAGCGCTGCGGGCAGACGGCTGGCGAAGGTGCCTTCGGCGAGGTAACCGTCGGCGTTGAACTGGGGGAAGGCACCCTTCTCGCGTGCCAGCTCCACCGATGCGGCATAGGCGCAATCGCGCATGTGCTCGGCGATGCGTGCGGCCATGGCGCGCCCCTCATCGCTGTCGTAGCGCAGGCACAGCATGGCCAGGGTATTGCCCATGCCGGTAAAACCCACGCCAATGCGGCGCTTGGCCTTGGCCTCGGCGTCCTGCTGCGGCAGCGGCCAGAAAGTCACGTCGAGCACGTTGTCGAGCGCACGCACCTGCAGCGCGACCGATTTCGCAAACGACTCGAAATCAAAAGCGGCAGCACCGTCAAAACCGAAGGGGTTGCGCACGAACCGCGTCAAGATGATGGGGCCGAGGTCGCAGCAGCCGTAGGACGGCAAAGGCTGCTCGCCGCAGGGGTTGGTGGCGGCGATCTTCTCGCAGTAACGCAGATTGTTGTCCTGGTTGATATGGTCCAGGAACAGGATGCCCGGCTCGGCGAAGTCGTAGGTAGACTTCATGATGGTGTCCCACAGCTCGCGCGCGGACAGGCTCTGGTACACCCACAGACCGTCGGCGCGCTGGTAGGCCCCCTGCTCCATCACGGTAACGCCCGGACGGGACTTGTGCACCAGCTCCCAAGGCCGGTCGTCCTGCACTGCCTGGATGAAAGCATCGCTCACACCCACCGACACATTGAAGTTGTTCCATCGGCCTGGCGTGCGCTTGGCGGTGATGAAATCGAGCACATCGGGATGGTCGATGCGCAGCACGCCCATCTGCGCGCCACGGCGCGCGCCCGCGCTCTCGACGGTGGAGCAGGACTGATCAAACACATTGATATAACTGCACGGGCCCGAGGCCATCGAGTGCGTGCCTTTGACCTCGGCACCGCGGGGACGAATGCGTGAGAAGTCATAGCCCACGCCACCGCCCCGGCGCATGGTTTCGGCCGCTTCGCGCAAGGCCTCGTAGATGCCGGGAAAACCTTCGTCGTCCATGCCCTGGATGCAATCGCCCACGGGCTGAACAAAGCAGTTGATGAGCGTCGCCTGGATGTCGGTACCGGCAGCACTCATGATGCGCCCGGCACCAATGGCACCGGCATGCATGTTGGCGAGGAACAAGCCCTCGTATTTTTCGCGGTCGGCCTCGGCTTCTACCGACGCTAGCGCGCGCGCCACGCGGCGAAAGAGGTCTTCGGCGCTGGTTTCACCCGCCTTGAGGTATTTTTCCTTCAACACATCCAGGCTGATGGGTTGGGTTGCCGTCAGATCGTGTGCACGACCCAGGTTTTCTCGCTTCATGGTGCCAATCCCGTAGATATTGCTGGAGACAAGACCTCGCTGTAGCCACGCGGCTCGGAGGTGCGGCAGGCCCAAGCCGGATCGGCCGGGTGCCAGTCAGCCGGCAGTGTAGCGCCTTGATTCCAGCAGACCGTCAGGGGTTTACCTGCCGCCTGCGCCCATCTGGCGTCCAGCCTTGTTTTGCGCCAAGTGTAAATTATTGTTACGACTCCGATACCCCAGCCCGGCATCCGGGCTATTCATCGCCCAACACCTGACCATCGTGTTCCACGTAGGGGTGATAGGGGCCCGTGCCACAGGTGGTGGCCACCGAAGCGGCAACAAACCCCCCGGTCTGCACATCGAAGACATGCACTTCGCCGTCTTCGATCACGTAATGCCAGCCGTGCAAGGTAATGCTCCCGTCCTGGATTCGCCTGTGCACCATGGGGTAGTCCATCAGACGTTCGAGTTGCAGCACCACCGCGCGCTGTTCGGTGCGGCGAAGGGCCTCGGGGCCGGGCACCACCGGCAGTGCCGCCTTGCGTCCAAGATCAAGCCAACGCCGCAGGTTGTGCGCTTCGGCGGGAACCTCTCCATAGATGGCCTTGATGGCCCCGCAATGGCTGTGCCCGCACACAATGATACGGCTCACCTCCAGACTCAACACCGCGAACTCAATGGCGGCAGCGGTTCCATGCAGGCCATACGATCCGTCGTAGGGCGGCACAAACGCCCCCACATTGCGCACCAGGAACAGCTCTCCCGGCCCCGCACCCGTCAGCAGATGCGGTACCAAGCGGGAATCCGAACAGCCTATGAAAAGCGTGGTCGGATGCTGCCCCTCATCGACGAGGGTTTTGAACTGCTGCCGGTACTGCGGAAAGGCGTCCTGGTTAAAGCTACGCAGGCGCTCCAATAGATCGTCATCGGGCATGGCCGGCTTTCTGCCCGCCGGCAAAGCCGGGCGGGCGACCCACTCATTGAACCAGTGGCGTGTCTGCGCCTTCGATATCCACGCCTTCCAGCGTGGCCGCACCGGCAAGCAATTGCAGGTACTGGCGCAAGGCATTCATCCAGGTCTGCTGGCGCAGGGACAGCGCCACAGCACCCCGCACCTGCTCGAACGAAGGCTGCTCGCCCGCCTCGCGCGCGACCACTTCCACGACATGCAGGCCGAAACGACTGTGCACCAAACGGGACAGCACGCCAATCTCGGCACCGCCAAAAACCTCCCGTGCAAACTCGGGCGCACAGTCGGCGCGCGTCAGCCAGCCCAGCTCACCGCCTTGCGCTCCGCTGGGGCAGTTGGACCACTTCTGCGCAGCCGTTTGGAAGGTAGCTCCGCCATCGTCGGCACAGCGCAGCTCCAGCAGCAGCGCTTCGGCACGCAAGCGCAGTTGCTTGACATCAACGCCAGGCGTGACGGCAAACAACACGTGCCGCAATTGCACGCGCTCTCCCTGCACATGGGCACCAGGATGGGCTTCGTGGTAGCGGCGGCAGGCTTCCTCGGAAGGATCTGGCACCTGCAGCTCGCGTTCCAGCAACTGCTCGATGGCCGCTGCCGCGGCCTCGCTGGTGGTGCCATCGGTCGCGGGCAGGTCTTGTGCAGACAGCAAGCCCGCCTCCTGTGCAGCCTGGCGCAGAAGCTCGGTGCAGGCGCGCTGGCGCAGCATTTCGGGGTCGAGCAACTGGCCTGCCTCATGCAAGCTCACGCCATTGACCCGCGCAACGGGCCCATGGCCCATGGGCTCCACACGGGTCGCCGCCGCAGGCTCGGCCAGAGGGGCCGCAGCCGCCAAACTGCTCACCAATGCGTCGTAGGCGACCTGCTGCTCGGGTGTCAACGGGTTGGTTTTTTCAGGGGCGGTGGTTGCACAGCCGCAACCGCCTGATCCACATCCACTCATGGGTTTCTCCTCAAGAGTCGCTCAAGATCGATTACTTGGCCGCAGGCTGGTTGTGCCCTGCGGGAAGATTCAAACGGCGTGCACGCACCAACTGGTAAGGGCGCAGCACGTAGGCCAGCGTGCCAAATCCGCTCCACACGTGCACCAGGCGGGTAAACGGGAAGATCAGAAACACGGTCATGCCCAGGAACATGTGGGCCTTGAAGACCCAGCCGGCTCCTGCCAACAGCTCCACACCGCCCGTGCGGAAGGTGACGATGCGCTGCCCCCATTCGGCCAGGCGCATCATCATGGAGCCATCCAGATGCTGTGCCGACAGCGGAATGGTGGCCAGACCGAGGGCCAGCTGAACCCACAACAGCCACAGCAGCACGATGTCGCTGGTCTTGGAGGTCGCACGGATCCGGGGATCCGTCAGGCGGCGATGCAGCAGGAGCGACAGGCCGATGATGCCCAGAACGCCGGCAATGCCGCCGCTGACCATCGCCATCAGTTGCTTGGCGCCCGCACCGATGAAATGCTCATAGATGAAGTGCGGCGTGAGCATGCCGACGAAATGCCCGAAGAACAGGAACAGCACGCCGATGTGGAACAGGTTGCTGCCCCAGCGCAGGCTGCCAGTGCGCAGCAACTGCGAGGAATCGCTTTTCCAGGTGTACTGGTCGCGGTCAAAACGGATCAGGCTGCCAATGAAGAACACAGCCAGGCAAATATAGGGATAGATGCCAAACAGCAGGGTATCAAGCCAGGCGGTCATAGGGGCGCTCCTTCTGGTGCACGGGGATTACGGACAAAATGCAGGGGTTGCGGCTGACCAGGCTTGGCTTGGCCACGGGTGCTGCAACCGTCAAAGGCGACGGGTTCATCCCAGGAATCATCGATCTCGGGCTCCTCCGGCACGGGCACGGCCTGCGCCTGCTGCCCGGCGATCTCGAGGATGGCGCCAATCACGCTGGCGTAGGGACTCCCACGCGCCACCAGTGCACTAAAAAGCGAGGTCAGGATATGGGCCATTTCGCCCAAGAATCCGCATGCCACCTCGGGCGGCTGCGTCGAAGCAAACTCCAGCACCACCGGAAGGTGGTCGGGCAGCTCAGGGGCACTGAACTGCAGGCCGGCGCGCTCATAGGTTTGCAGCAGATCGATGAGGGCTGGGCCCCGGTCGCGCGAGTCGCCATGCACGTGTTCAAACAAGTGCAGTGATGACGAGCGCCCACGGTCGAAGGTCTCGACATAGCGGGACTCTGCCTCCATCGGGTCGGATGTAGCGAGCTGGCGGCACAGGGCCACCAACTCGGCCAGGCGGTCCGTCTTGAGCGCCTGTTCCACCTGCAAGGCATCGGCCAGTTGCTGCATTTCCGCGCGCAACTCTGCGTCGGGGTAGCTCAGCAAATGCGCCAGCGCCCGCAGCGTCAGACGCAAGGACTCCGGTTTTTTCTTGAACATGGCGGCTCCTCAGACGGTGGCCTTGATCGGGATGGTGCGCGGCTTCTTGCCGCCAAACAGACTGACTTCGCTGGCGCCGTCCGAGCAGCCATTGCCGAACGAAAAACCGCAACCACCCCGAATATCGAAGGCGTTTTCCGCATACTCGCGGTGCGTCGTGGGGATGACGAAACGGTCTTCATAATTCGCAATCGCCATGATCTGGTACATGTCTTCGGCTTCGTGCAGCGTCAGACCGACCTGTTTGAGCACCGACAGGTTCTGGCGCTGCTCCACATGCTTTTCGCGCTGGTAGGTCCGCATGGCCAACATGCGCTCCAGCGCGCGCACCACAGGAGCGGTATCGCCCGCGGTGAGCAGGTTGGCGAGGTACTGCACGGGAATGCGCAGTTGCGACACGTCCGGAATTTCGCCATTGGTGCTGACCTGCCCCGCATTGGCCGCCGCTGTAATCGGCGAGAGCGGCGGGACATACCAGACCATGGGCAGCGTGCGGTACTCCGGGTGCAGCGGCAGGGCGACCTTCCATTCCACCGCCATCTTGTAGACCGGGCTGTTGCGTGCGGCGTCCATCCAGTTGTCGGGGATGCCGTCGATTCGGGCCTGCTTGATGACTTCGGGGTCGTTGGGGTCGAGGAAAATGTCGAGTTGGGCCTGGTACAGATCGCGGTCGCGCTCCACACTGGCGGCTTCCTGGATACGGTCTGCGTCGTACAGCAGCACGCCCAGGTAGCGGATACGGCCCACGCAGGTTTCCGAGCACACCGTGGGCTGACCGGCTTCGATGCGCGGGTAGCAGAAGATGCACTTCTCGGCCTTGCCGGTTTGCCAGTTGTAGTAAATCTTCTTGTAGGGGCAGCCTGAGATGCACATGCGCCAGCCGCGGCATTTGTCCTGGTCGATCAGGACGATGCCGTCTTCCTCGCGCTTGTAAATCGAGCCGGAAGGGCACGACGCCACGCAGGCCGGGTTCAGGCAGTGCTCGCACAGACGCGGCAGGTACATCATGAAGGTGTTTTCGAACTGCCCGTAGATGTCCTTTTGCACATTGTCGAAGTTGCGATCGATGTTGCGCTTGCTGAACTCGCCGCCCAGCAGTTCCTCCCAGTTCGGGCCCCATTCGATCTTTTCCATGCGCTGGCCGGTGATCAGGCTGCGCGGGCGGGCCGTCGGCGGCGCCTTCATCTCGGGCGCCGACTGCAGGTGGTCGTAGTCGAACGTGAAAGGCTCGTAGTAATCATCAATCTGCGGCAGGTTGGGGTTGGCAAAGATGCGCATGAGCATCTTCCACTTGCCCCCCTGGCGCGGCACGATACTGCCGTCAGCATTGCGGTTCCAGCCGCCGTTCCACTTGTCCTGGTTCTCCCACTCCTTGGGGTAACCAATACCGGGTTTGGTCTCGACGTTGTTGAACCAGGCGTACTCCACACCGGGTCGGCTGGTCCAGACGTTCTTGCAGGTGACCGAGCAGGTGTGGCAGCCGATGCACTTGTCCAGGTTCAGCACCATGCCGATTTGTGCGCGAATTTTCATCGTGTTCTCCTTCTTGCGGGGCTGCTTAAGCGTGGGACGTTGCGGCTTCGGCCGGTTCGTCCATCCAGTCCACGCGATTCATCTTGCGCACCACCACGAACTCATCACGGTTGGTACCAATGGTTCCGTAATAGTTGAAACCGTAGCTGTACTGCGCATAGCCGCCGATCATGTGCGTGGGCTTAAGCACGATACGGGTCACCGAGTTGTGGATACCACCACGGGTTCCGGTGATTTCCGAACCGGGGGTGTTGATGATTTTTTCCTGTGCGTGGTACATCATCACCATGCCGTTTTTCACGCGCTGGCTGACCACGGCACGTGCTGCAATGGCACCGTTCGAATTGAACAGCTCCACCCAGTCGTTGTCCACGATTCCTGCGCTGCGGGCATCGTCCTCGCTCAACCAGATCACCGGCCCACCACGATTGAGCGTGAGCATGTGCAGGTTGTCGCTATAGGTTGAGTGGATACCCCACTTCTGGTGCGGCGTGATGAAGTTCAGGGCAATCTCGGTGTTGCCGTTGGACATCTTGCCCTGCACCTCGTGCATTGCCTTGAGGTTGACCGGCGGACGGTAGCTGCAGAAACCCTCGCCAAAGTCACGCATCCATGGGTGATCCTGGTAGAACTGCTGACGGCCCGTCAGGGTGCGCCATGGAATCAGCTCATGCACGTTGGTATAGCCGGCGTTGTAGCTGACCTTCTCGCTCTCCAGGCCGCTCCAGGTCGGTGAGCTGATGATCTTGCGCGGCTGCGCCTGGATGTCGCGGAAACGGATTTTTTCGTCCTCGCGGTGCAGCGCCAGGTGAACGTGGTCGCGCCCGGTCTGCTTGCCCAGGGCCTCCCAGGCCTTGCAGGCCACGTGGCCGTTGGTTTCCGGCGCCAGCATCATCACCACTTCGGTCGCATCGATGTCGGTCACGATGCGTGGCATACCCTGTGTGACACCTTCGTCGCGTACCCGGCCATTGAGATCGCCCAACTGGCCCACCTCTGTCTGCGTGTTCCAGGAAATGCCCTTGCCGCCATTACCCACCTTGTCCATCAGCGGGCCCAGGGCCGTGAAGCGCTTGAACAGGTTCGGATAGTCACGCTCGACAACCGTGATTTGCGGGGCGGTCTTGCCTGGAATAAAGGCGACTTCGCCCTTCTTCCAGTCGCGCACGCCATAGGGCTGCGCCATTTCCGCAGGCGTGTCATGCATGATGGGTGTGAGAACCACATCCTTCTCCACGCCCAGGTGGCCCACGCTGACTTCGCTCACGGCCTTGGCAAAGCCCTTATAGATTTCCCAGTCGCTGCGCGCCTGCCAGGCGGGCTCCACCGCCGTGGACAGCGGGTGGATGAAGGGGTGCATATCGCTGGTGTTGAGGTCGTTCTTCTCGTACCAGGTGGCCGTGGGCAGCACGATGTCCGAATACAGGCAGGTCGTACTCATGCGGAAATCCAACGTGACCAGCAAATCCAGCTTGCCTTCGGGGGCCTGGGCGTGCCAGCGCACCTCTTCCGGCTTGGCATCCTGCGTACCCAGGTCCTTGCCTTGCACACCGTTGGTGGTGCCTAGCAGGTGCTTGAGGAAGTACTCGTGTCCCTTGCCCGAGGAACCCAGGATGTTCGAGCGCCAAACGAACATGTTGCGCGGCCAGTTGGCCGGGTTATCCGGGTCTTCGCAGCTCATCTTGAGCGACCCATCCTGCAGGGACTTGGCTACGTAGTCCTTGGCGTCCATGCCCCGGGCCTGCGCATCCTTGAAGACCTGCAAGGAGCTGACCTCCAGTTGCGGCGCCGATGGCAACCAGCCCATGCGCTCGGCGCGCACGTTGTAGTCGATCTGGGCACCGTGGTACGCACTGGCATCCGCCAGGGGCGAGAGGATTTCTTCCATGCCCAGTTTTTCATAGCGCCACTGGTCGGTGTGCGCATAGAAGAAACTGGTGCTGTTCATCTGGCGCGAAGGACGAATCCAGTCCAGCGCGAAGGCCAATGCCGTCCAGCCGGTTTGCGGACGCAGCTTTTCCTGGCCCACGTAGTGCGCCCAGCCACCACCACTCTGGCCGATACAACCACACATCATCAGCATGTTGATGATGCCGCGGTAGTTCATGTCGCAGTGGTACCAGTGGTTCATGGCCGCGCCGATGATCACCATGCTCTTGCCACGGGTCTTGTCAGCGTTGTCGCCAAACTGGCGTGCAATCGTGATGATCTGGTCACGTGGCACACCAGTGATTTTTTCCTGCCAGGCCGGGGTGTAGGGCGCATCGGCGTCGTAGCCGCCGTCCACCGCTTCGCCCGCCAGACCACGGTTTACGCCGTAGTTGGCCACCTGCAGGTCGAACACGGTTGCCACCATGACCTCGCCCGAAACACCGTCGCCGTCGAGCGCCAGGCGCGAGACCGGCACGCGGCGCAGCATGATGTCGCCGCCGAGCTGTTCATTGGCAGTGAAGTTGGGCGTGGCCACGCCACCAAAATACGGGAACGCCACGTCGACAATCTCGTGCGCCTGTGCACCATCCTCGATCACCGATAGCTTGAGGGGTGTCTCGTTGGCCGTACGGGCGTCCTTGCTCTCCAGGTTCCACTGTCCCAGGTCAGGCCGCTCGTTGTCACCCCAGCGGAAGCCGATGGAGCCGGTGGGCAGGGCCACCTTGCCGTCCAGCCCATAGGCCACGGTCTTCCAGTCGGGGTTGTTGGTTTGGCCGAGTTGGTCCGGGAAGTCGCTGGCGCGCACATAGCGGCCGGGCACCAAGACCTTGCGGCCGTCGGGCAGGGTCTTTTCGTTCAACACGACCAGCAGAGGCAGGTCGGTGTAGCGGCGGACGTAGTCGTCAAAGTACGCCGAACGCTTGTTGAAATAGAACTCCTTGAGGATCACATGGCCCATGGCCATGGCCACGGCGGCATCCGTACCCTGCTTGGGGTGCATCCACAGGTCAGCCAGCTTGGCTACCTCGGAATAGTCGGGCGTGACCGCCACGGTTTTGGCGCCCTTGTAGCGCACTTCAGTAAAGAAGTGGGCATCGGGGGTGCGCGTCTGCGGCACGTTCGAGCCCCAGGCGATGATGAAGGTGGAGTTGTACCAGTCGGCCGACTCGGGCACATCCGTCTGCTCGCCCCACACCTGGGGACTGGACGGTGGCAAGTCGCAATACCAGTCGTAGAAGCTCATGCACACACCGCCAATCAGGCTCAGATAGCGACTGCCTGCGGCGTAGCTGATCATGGACATGGCCGGGATCGGCGAGAACCCGATGATGCGGTCCGGGCCGTGCTTCTTGATGGTGTAGACGTTGGCCGCCGCGATCATCTGGTTGACCTCGTCCCAGGTGCTGCGCACGAAACCTCCCAGGCCCCGCTGCTTTTGCCATTCGCGGCGTGCAGCGTCATTTTCGACGATGCTGGTCCAGGCTTCTACCGGGCCTTTGGCCACGGCCAGTGCGGCGCGCCAGTGCTTGAGCAGACGGCCACGCACCATGGGGTACTTGACGCGGTTGGCGCTGTACAGGTACCAGCTGTAGCTTGCGCCACGGGCACAGCCACGGGGCTCGTGGTTGGGCAGATCGGGGCGCGTACGCGGGTAGTCGGTCTGCTGCGTTTCCCACGTAACGATACCGCCCTTGACATAAATTTTCCAGGAGCAGGAGCCAGTGCAGTTGACACCGTGCGTGGAGCGCACGATCTTGTCGTGCGCCCACCGGTCGCGGTAAGCATCTTCCCAGGTACGGTCCTCACCGTTGGCCTGGCCATGGCCGTCGGAAAACGACTCTTTGGGCTGGGAAAAATACGTCAGGCGGTCAAGAAAATGACTCATCGGGGGCTCCTGTTTCTAATCTGGTAATCAAGAATCAGCACGGCATTTCGGCGTGCTTGCGTGCGTAGTACCACCAGGTCACTGCGATGCACACAACGTAAAAAACAGCAAAGGTCCATAGTGCCAGTTCTGGCCCGCCCGTCAAGGCAATGGAACTGCCATAGCTCTTCGGAATGAAAAATCCACCATAGGCAGCGAAAGCTGCGGTGAAGCCCAGCGTGGCCGCGCCCAGGGTATTGCCTTCCTTGGTAGCGTTAGCCACAGCCTGCGCATCATGGACATTCACACCGCGCATGGCTTCCGTCAGGAAGATCACGGGGATCATGCGGAAGGTCGAACCGTTGCCAATGCCTGTGGTCAAGAAGAGGAACAGGAAGCAGACAAAGAAGCCACCAAAGCTGCCGCCCACGCCGCCCTGGGGCAGGAACACGATCACACCGACCACAGCCAGGGCCATGACGACGAAGTTCCACAGAGTCACGCGCGCACCGCCAAATTTGTCGGCCAGCCAGCCACCAAAGGGGCGCACGACAGCACCCACCAGCGGGCCCAGCCAGGCATAAGCCAGGGGGTTGACGCCCGGAAACTGGCTCTTGATCAGCAGAGGAAAACCGGCGGCATAACCAATGAACGAGCCGAAGGTGCCAAGATACAAAAGGCACATCAGCCAGTTGTGCTTACGGCGGAAGATAGCGGCCTGTGTGGCAAAAGAGGCCTTGGCATCGGCAATGTCATTCATGCCAAACCACGCGGCCAGCGACGCCAGTGCAATCCATGGCACCCAGATGAACGCAGCGTTCTGCGTCCACACCTGGATGGTGTTGCCGTTCTTGACGATCGTCTGGGCTTCGCCACCAAAGATGCCGAAGATGCCAGCGGTCACTACGAGGGGACTCAGAAACTGCACCACCGACACACCCAGGTTACCCAGGCCAGCATTCACACCCAGCGCCGAGCCCTTGCGCTCCTTCGGAAAGAAGAAGCTGATATTGGCCATGCTGGAGCTGAAATTACCCCCGCCCAAGCCGCACAGCAGCGCCAGCACCAGCATGGTGGGGTAGCTGGTGGAGTTGTCCTGCACCGCGTAGCCGATACCGATGGCGGGGATCAGCAGCGTGGCGGTCGAGATCGACGTCCACCGGCGTCCACCGAACACAGGCACCATGAACGAATAAAAGATGCGCAACGTGGCACCACTGAGCGCCGGTGCCGCAGCCAGCCAGAACAGCTGATTGGTGGAGTACTTGAAGCCCAGGCCGGGCAGACTCACGGCCACCACGCTCCAGACCTGCCAGATGGCGAAGGCCAAGAAAAGTGCCGGCACCGAAATCCAGAGGTTGAGTTTGGCAACCGCCTCGCCCTCGCGCTCCCAGAAGTTTTTGTCTTCCGGGGTCCATAAGTGCAGCGTACCTCCGGGGCGCGCTGCGGGAGTCGTGGAAGCAGACATGGTGTTGTCCTTAGGTTAAAGATCAGGTCGCCGAGCGCGCTTGGGGCGATGGGGCATTGCCAAGCAGGTTGGTGCGACGCACCTCGGTGAAGTACATCCAGATCAGCGAGACCCAGACCACGCCGTACATCAGCATGAAAGCGCTGGAGCGCACGCCGGTCAGGTCCATCAGGGCGCCAAAGACAATGGGAAGCACAAAGCCACCCAAGCCTCCGGCGAGCCCCACGATGCCGCTGATGGCGCCAATATTGGATGGATAGTCGTCACTGATGTACTTGAACACGCTGGCCTTGCCGAAGGCCCAGGCAATACCCAGGATGAACATCAGCGCGGTGAAGGCATACACATTCAGACCCAGATGGAAGGTCTTGGCACCGTTGACCGTGAGGATGGTGAAATCGGTTTGCGGATAGCTCAGCAGGAACAGGCAGATCCAGCTCACCCACATCACCCACCAGGTCACGCTGTGCGCGCCGAATTTATCGCTCAGCACGCCGCCAATGGCACGCAGCACACCACCGGGCAGCGAGAAGCATGCGGCCAGCAAGGCCGCGACACGGATGTCGAGCCCGTATTCACCCACGTAGTACTGCACCATCCACAGCGACAGCGCCACATAGCCACCGAAAACGATGCTGTAGTACTGGCAGTACTTGAGCACCTTGGGGTCCTTGAGGGCCTTGAGCTGGTCAGTGAACTTGACGTTGCTGGGTACCAGGTGGGCAGGATCGCTGTAGCTGAACATCCAGAACAGCACGAGCGCGCCCAACATGATGGCGGCGTACACCTGCGGCACCATGGTCCAGCCAAAGGCCACCAGCAAAACAGGGGCCACGAACTTGTTCACAGCAGCACCCGAATTGCCCGCGCCATACACGCCCATGGCCGTGCCCTGGCGGTTTTTAGGAAACCAGCGGGCCACATAGGGCGTGCCCACCGAGAAAGACCCTCCTGCCAAGCCGACGAACAGGCCAATGGTGAGAAAGTGCCAGTACTGGGTGGCATAGCTCATGAGCCAGATGGCCGGAATGGTGGCGGCCATCACACCCGCCATGACAATACGGCCACCGTAACGGTCGGTCCAGATGCCCAGGGGCACACGCGACAGCGAGCCGGTGAGCACCGGCATGGACATCAGCAAACCGAATTGGGTGGCATTGAGGTCCAGCATTTTCTTGATCGGAATGCCGATGACGCCAAACATCATCCAGACCATGAAGCAGACTGTGAAGGACAGGGTGCTGACGATCAGCACGGACCACGCCTGGCGGGTTCTTTGCGGACTGTCGCCCGCGGGAAGCGGTGTTTTTGCCATGTGCACGATACCTCTCAAATATGAGTGCTTGTATCGTGATGCATCACCCAAGGTTTGCCTATCCTTCGCCTGGGAGGTTCAGGCAGGGCAAAAGAACTAGGGGGATACCCAAGACCATCGTTCGAAAGAACTATGGCCGCACCAGTGGGTTATTCGACACGCCCCCGATCCGACGCATACACCGCCGCCTGGACGCGCGACGACAAGCCCAATTTGCGCAGGATGTGCTGGACATGGATCTTGACGGTGGTCTCGGCGATGTCCAGCGTGCGGGCAATTTCCTTGTTGCTGGCGCCCCGGGCGATTTCGCGCAGCACCTCTTCCTCGCGCGGCGACAGTGGCGTGGAATCCTCGGGCACGGGCACCTGCACGGCAGGCAGCGTTGGCACCGGCTCACCCTGGGACTGGAAGGCCGCCACGAGCTTGCCCATAAGCTCCGGGCTGACCACCGGCTCGCCGCACGCGGCGCGGCGGATTGCCTGCGCCAGCAGGTCGCCATCGATGGTCTTGAGCAGATAACCCTGCGCGCCATTGCGCAGGGCCGTAGCCAGATCCTGCGCGTCCTCGCTCACCGTGAGCATCAGCACGCGGGCAGCGGGCGCGAGTTTGCGCAGATCCTGCACCGCATCGATCCCGGCCACCCCGGGAAGATGGTTGTCCAGCAAGATGATGTCGGGCTGCAGCGCGGGTGCCAGCCGCAGTGCCTGCGCGGCGTCTCCCGCCTCGCCCACCACCTGCAGGCCCGGGTACTGCTCCAGCAGGGCAATGAGACCGCGGCGGAAAAGGGTGTGGTCATCCACCACCAAAATGGAAACATTCTGCATGTCAGGCATGGGCTTCGGGGTTGGGCATGGCGAGCGGCGCCACCACCGGGCGGGTGTGGCCCGGCATCTCGGGCAATTCGATGACCACGGTGGTTCCGTCGCCCACGGCAGACCGCACCTGCACCTGGGCGCCAATACCCTGGGCGCGCTCACGCATGATGCCCAGGCCGACGTGCAAGGAGTCGGGCGAGTGCTCGGCTACCTCGAAACCTGTGCCGTTGTCCTGCACCTCGAAGCGCCAACGGGGGTGCCTGTACACGCGCAGCTCAACGCGGCTGGCGCCCGAGTGCTTGCGCACGTTGGAGAGCGATTCCTGCAGCATGTGCAGCACCTGGATCTGTACATCCGGCGCCAGTGGCAGGCCATGGCCCGACATGCTCAGTGACGTGGCCACGCCGGTCTGGTGCTCGAACTTGGACAGCGTTGAGCGCAGGGCCGCCTCGATATCTTCCTCGCTGGTGCGGGTGCGAAAGTGCACCAGGAGTTCGCGCACGTCGGAATAGCATTCACGCACCCCCACGTCCAGCTCGGCCATGCTGCGGTCACGCGCCTGGATGTTGCCCTTGGCCACGGCATCGCGCAACAGCTGGGTCTGTATTTTGAGAAAAGCCAGCGACTGGGCAATCGAATCATGCAGTTCGCGTGCCAGCAGGCTGCGCTCCTCGGACACGGCGGCCTCACGCTCCAGCGCGGCGGCGCGCAAGCTCTCCATGGAGCTGGCCAGGTGGCGCACCATGGCTTCCACCAATTCGCGCATCTCTGTCGTCAATTCCACGGCCGTACGGAAGAACAGGTTGATCTCGCCCAACAAGCGGTGCTGCAGCACCACGGGAATGGCCACCATGGTCTGGTAGCCAGCCTCCTGGCAATGCGGCAGCACCATGGTCTGCTGAGGGGTGATGGGAATGACCCGGGTGTGCGCCCGTTCGGCCGTAGGCCCGCACAGGCAGTTGCCCGCGTGCAGGCAATGCTCCTGCTCCACCATGGACTCGGGCATGCCGTCCGCCGCCAAAATCACATAACGCTCATTGCCCTCGTCGGACCAGCGCACCACCGCCGCATCAGCGCCTACCACACGGCGCACCTGCTGCACAAAACCATTGGCCAGCACGGACAGGCTGCCCGCCTCAGCGGCCTGGGCGCTCACCTCGTACAACGCGGCCAGCCGCTGGTTCTTGATTTCGACGCTGGCCGTCTTCTCGCGCACCTTGCCCTCCAGGTCGTCGTGCGAGGTTTGCAGGGCATGCGCCATCAAATTGAACCCGGCAGCCAGCTGGCCAAACTCGTCTTCCGTGTCCACCGGCAGGCGGGTGCCCAGGTCACCCTGGCGCACCATTGCCAATGCCTGCTGCAGCCGTGCCACCGGTATCAGCACCACCAAAAAACTCACCGCCATGAAAGCCACAGCGGCAAAGATGGCCAGCCCCATCATGAACAGCTGAAACACATGCAGCGCCGCTGTCCAGCGGGCGATCTGCACTTCAATCGCCTCCACGAACCGGTCCATGCGCGAAACGACTGCGTCAGCGTGCGTTACGGCCTCGGCCGCAGGCGGGAGCGTCGCACCCAACCACTGCGCCCGCGTGAGTTGCCAGTCATCGTTAATCTCTGCAAAGTGCCCACGCGCATCGTCGCTCCAGGGCACGAAGAGCGGGCGCGACGAGTCACCTGTGCGCAGCAGTTCCAGACTGGTGTCAAAGCGCTGCGCCAGCACGCGCAGTTCGTCGGGGACGTTCGTCTGTATGGCCAACGCCATGCGCACCGTGAGCATGCGCAGGCGTCCCGCCTCGTTCACTGCGGCGGCGCCCCCTTCGAGCTTCCAGGTGATCCACAGCGTCAGGCCGATGGACGTCAGCGCCAGCAGCAAAAAGCCGCACCCGGTCGCCAGCAGCTTGGTGGTGAGGGTGGTTTTCGCGCGCATGGGCGCAGTGTAAGAGATGGGGTTTTAAACGCCAGGCCCGGCCCGGTGCGCGTAGCATGCGCAGCCATGCTGTCTCTTCCGCTTCTCCCTCGCTGGCGCCGCCACACCGCCCTCCTGGCGCTGCTGGTGTTGGCCTCCGGCTGCGCACTGCGCACGGCTTCGCCGCCCACACCCCCCTGGCCCGGCGTTCTGCAGACCCTGCTGCCCACAGATGTGCTGCTGCTGGGCGAAAAACACGATGCTCCGCAGCACCAGCAATTGGAGCGGCAGGCTGTGGCCTGGCTGGCCGAACGCGGACTGCTGGCCGCCCTGGTCATCGAGATGGCCGAACAAGGCCACGACACCCGTGCGCTGGCGTCCGGCGCTGACGAAGCGCAGGTGCAAACGGCCCTCGCCTGGGACACAAACGCCTGGCCCTGGTCTGCGTATGGCCCCGTGGTCATGGCAGCCGTACGCGCCGGAGTGCCCGTGCTGGGCGGCAACCTGCCCCGCAGCACATTGCGCGCCACGCTGGACCAGACCCCACTCGACGCCTTGCTCACCCCCGCCCAGCGGGCACGCCAGCAGCAGGCCGTGCGCGACGGCCACTGCGGCCTGCTGCCCGAGAGCCGTATCCCGGGCATGGTGCGCGTACAAGTGGCACGCGACCTGAACATGGCCCGCACCGTCGCATCTGCCCTGCACAGCGGCCAAGTGGTGCTGCTGGTGGCGGGCGCAGGCCATGTCGAGCGCGGCCTGGGTGTGCCGCTGCACCTGCCTGAAAATATCAAGCAAAAAGTGGTCATAGCGCATGCTGGAACAGCGGAACCAGCTATCAAAAACGCAGCGCATCTGGTACAGCAGACGCCCAGCCTGCCGCCCGACGATGCCTGCGCCACCCTGCGCGAGCGCTGGCAACCCGCGCCAGCACGCTGAGCACGCACGCTCGGGCGGTGCTGCGACAATGGCGCTGCTATGAAACTCCCCGCCTACGTTCTCACCCTCTCCTGCCCCGACCGACTGGGGCTGGTGCACGCTGTTTCCGGCTTTTTGCTGGAGCACGGCGGCAACATCGAAGAAGCCGCCCAGTTCAACGACCACGACACCGGCCTGTTCTTCATGCGCGTGCAATTTGCCTGCGACCGCCACGACCAGGCCACGCTGCGCGAGCGCCTGCAGGCCTTTGCCGAACCACACCAGATGCGCTGGAACCTGCACGCCACAGCCGAACCGCTGCGCACCGTGATCATGGTCAGCCGCGAAGGCCATTGCCTCAACGACCTGCTGTTCCGCTGGAAGTCAGGCCTGCTGCCGGTGGACATTCGCGCCATCGTCAGCAACCACCGCGACTTCTACCAGCTCGCTGCCAGCTACAACATCCCCTTCCACCACATCCCCGTGACGGCAGCCACCAAGGCCCAGGCCGAGGCACGGCAGTACGACATCATCGAAGCCGAGGATGCCGGACTGGTGGTGCTGGCGCGCTACATGCAGGTGCTGTCCAATGACCTGTGCACCAAATTGGCGGGTCGTGCCATCAACATCCACCACAGCTTTCTGCCCAGCTTCAAGGGCGCCAAACCCTACTACCAGGCGCATGACCGGGGCGTCAAACTGATCGGCGCCACAGCGCACTACGTGACGGCCGACCTGGACGAAGGCCCGATCATTGAGCAAGACGTAGCCCGCGCCGACCACACCGACACCGTGGAGGACCTGACCGCCCGGGGCCGCGACACTGAAAGCCAGGTGCTGGCCCGCGCCGTGAAGTGGCACAGCGAGCACCGCGTGCTGCTCAACGGCCATAAGACCGTGGTCTTCCGCTAAGGCCGTCTGCCACCATGGGCTCTTCTCCCATGACAACCAGCAGCGGGGCACGGCGCATTCCGCCCATCCAGTGCCTGCTGACCTTCGAGGCCCTGGCCCGTCTGCGCAGCGTCACGCTCACAGCCGACGAGTTGTGCGTCACGCCAAGCGCGGTCAGCCACCGTGTCAAGCAGCTGGAGCAAATCCTGGGCACGCAGCTGTTTGGCCGGGCTGATTTCTCCCTCACCACCGACGGCATTGCCTACCTGGCCCATGTGCGCGAAGGCCTGGGCGCGCTGCAGCGGTTTCCAGGCATGACCGGCACCCCCGGCAAACGGCGCCTGAAGCTGGCCGTGACGCCCACGTTTGCGCGCGTCATCCTGATCCCCCGGCTGCGCCAGTTCACCGAGGTGTACCCCGAGATCGACCTGGCGCTGCAGATCTCCATCCCCCTGCTGGACGTGGTCGCCGAAGATGCCGACCTGACCGTGCGCTTTGGCACCGGCCACTACGCCGACCTGGAGCACGCCGAAATCGCACGCGATGTGGTCACGCCCCTGGCATCACCGGCCTGGCTGCGCGAGCACGGCCCGTTCGAGCGGCCCGATGAACTGGACGTGGGCACCCTGCTGCGCAGCCCCCTGGAGCCCTGGCGCACCTGGTTTTCGGCCGTGGGCCTGGACTGGCCCGAACCGCGCGAGGGCTCGCAGTTCAACGACGTAGGCCTGATGTGCGACGCCGCCGCCGCCGGCATGGGCGTGGCCCTGGTACGGCTCAAGCTGGGTGCGCCCTGGATCGAGAACGGCACCCTGGTGCGCCTGTTCGACACCGACGTGCCCAGCCCCCACGCGCACTACCTGTGCTGGCGCACCGGCACCATGGACCGCTGGGAATGCGCTGCCTTTGCCGAGTGGCTGCACAAAACTGTGATTTGATCCTCACAATCTTCGTCTCCAGCTACGCCAGTGCCTCCAGGCAAGCCTGCACCACCGTGGGATGGCAGGCCATTTCTACATGGGGCACACCCTCGATCAAGCGGTGGCTGGCGCCCGGCAGCGCTGCTGTGCTGGCCGGGAAGACGATGTTGTCGCAGTTGGAATACCAGCAGGTAAACAGCGCCGCACGCCCCGGCGGCTCGGCGCCGCCCAGCGCACCCACCCAATCGCCATACAGCGCCATCTGCCGGCCATTGACCGCACGCGAGAAACGTCCGGCCCAGGTGCCCCCATGCGGCGTACCCAGGGTGATGGCGTGGTGCATGCGTGTGTCGGACTGGTACGTGCGCAGCCAGGCACGGATGGCCAAGCCCCCCATGCTGTGCCCGATGAGCAGCGGCGCCATGCCGGTGGCTGCGGTCACGCGGCGCACAGCGTCCTCCACCAGGGGCGCATAGTCGTCGATCGAGCCGAATACCGGCTCCAGGTTGACGGCCACGTAAGCGTGGCCGCTGGCGCGCAGGCGCTCCATCCACGGCAGCCACAGGCCCCGGTTGCACACAAAGCCGTGCACCAGCACCACGCCACGCCGCCCGGTGGGCGCGCCCGGTAGCCAGTCGGGCACCGACTGGCTACGAAACGGCTGGCGCCAGCAAAACACCGCCAGCGCCACACCCAGCTCGCGCCACCAGGCACGCCAGACCTGGGTCACACGGGCGCGCGGGGCCGGGTCGTCGCGGTTGGTGTGGTGCATCAGCATGAACTGCAGGCCCATCACCAGGCCAAAGAACAGCCAGCCCAGCGCCAAGCCGCCCAAGGCCCATGCGGGCGAATGCGGCCAGACGACAAGCAGCCAGGCCAGGTTGCCGAGCACGATGCCCAGGGTCAGAAGGGTTTGCAGGCGGGCAATCATGGCGTGGCGCAGTGGTCTAATGAAAGACACATTGTGCAACCTGACCCGAGCCCATGGACGCTGCTGAAACCATCCGCAATTGCATCGCCGACGTGACCGCCCTGCGCCTGAGCCGCCAGAGCGACCCGGCACTCGCCCAGGCGGTGCTGGAGGTCAAGCAACTGCAGTCCCGCCGCTTCATGGGCACCTATGCCGACCTCATGGCCAACCCCATGGTGGAGCCGGCCACGCGCTTTTTTCTCGATGAGCTGTACAGCCCGGGCGACTTCACCGCCCGCGACGACCAGTTTGGCCGCATCGCGGGCACGCTGCAGACGGTGTTCCCCAAGCCCGTGGTGCAGACCGCCGTCTCGCTGGGCGTGCTGCATGCTCAAACGGAGCATCTCGACCAGGCCATGGGGCGCGTCTGGCTCACCCTTGCCAGCACGCCCGATGCCGCACGCTATGTGGCAGCCTGGCGCGCCGTGGGCGAGCGCCATGCGCGCCACCAGCAACTCGATAGCGTGCTCGCCATCGGCAAAGACCTGACACGCCTCACGCGCATGCCCGGCCTGCGCACCATGCTGCGCATGATGCGCAAGCCCGCGCAGGCGGCGGGCCTGGGCGCGCTGCAGCATTTTCTGGAAACAGGCTTTGACACCTTTGGCGCCCTGGCACGCCAGCGCGGCGCGGTCGAGCAATTTTTGTCCACGGTGCACGAGCGCGAGGCACAACTGATGCAGACCATGTTCGACGCCCCCGCTGTCGCCTGCGCGACCGAACTGGCCACCACCCTAGGACAAGCCCGATAACGGCAAGCATCCGCTTGCTTGAACAATGGTGCCCCACCTCTCTCACCCTTTTTGACGGTTGAACCACGCATGGACAAGATCTGGCTGAAGAATTACCCCGCAGGCGTACCCCACGACGTGCAACCCGAGCAGTACCGCTCGGCCGCACACCTGCTGGAAGAGGCGATGCGTACGCATGCAGCCAACCCCTTCTCGGTGTGCATGGAGCGCTGGATGTCGTACCGCGAGCTCGACCGCCTCAGCGCCGCGCTGGGGGCCTGGCTGCAAGGCCAGGGGCTGGAGCCCGGTGCGCGCGTGGCCATCATGCTGCCCAATATCCCGCAGTTCGCCGTGACCATGGCCGCCGTGCTGCGCGCGGGCTACACCTGCGTCAACGTCAACCCGCTCTACACCGCGCGCGAGCTGGAGCACCAGCTCAAGGACTCGGGCTCCACTGCCATCGTCATCCTGGAGAACTTCGCCCACACGCTGTCCGAGGTCATCGACCGCACCGGCGTGCAGCATGTGGTCATGGCCTCCATGGGCGACCTGCTGGGCTTTTGGTATGGCCAATGGATTACCTTTGCCGTGCGCCACCTGGCCAAGATGGTCCCGGCCTACGGCCTGCCCCTGTCCCAGGGGCGCAAGGTGGTCAGCTTCAAGAAGGCGCTGGCCCTGGGCGCGCGCCGCAGCCTGCAGCCCAGCCCGGCCAACCTCGACTCCATCGCATTTTTGCAATACACCGGCGGCACCACGGGCCTGTCCAAGGGCGCGGTGCTCACGCACCGCAACATCGTTGCCGCCACGCTGCAGGCCGAGGCCTGGTTCACCCCGGCGCTGGCAAAGATGGGCGACCTGTCCAAGGCCAACAATATCGCGGCGCTGCCGCTGTACCACATCTTCGCGCTCACGCTGTGCCTGCTGGCCATCCGCCAGGGCTCCCACCTGACATTGATCCCCAACCCGCGCGACATCCCAAAGTTTGTCGAAACACTGAAAAAACGCCCCTTCCACATGCTGCCCGCAGTGAACACGCTGTTCAACGCGCTGCTGCAGAACGCCCAATTCCGGGCGCTCGACTTCTCGCACCTGTGCGTCTCGCAGGCCGGCGGCATGGCAGCGTCCGAGGGCACGGCGCAGCAGTGGCAAAAGGTGACCGGCCACACCATGATCGAAGGCTGGGGCATGAGCGAGACCTGCGCCATCGGCACCAACAACCCGGTGAACAACACCGAGTTCAGCGGCAACATTGGCTTGCCGCTGCCTGGCATCGACATCGCCATCAAGGACGACGCTGGCAACAGCGTGCCCCAGGGCGAATCGGGCGAAATCTGCATCCGCGGCCCCAACGTCACCCCGGGCTATTACAACCAGCCCGAAGAGAATGCCAAGGCCTTCACGCAAGACGGCTTCATGCGCACGGGAGATATCGGCATCATGGACGCCGAGGGCTTCACCCGCATCATCGACCGCAAGAAGGACATGATCCTGGTCAGCGGTTTCAACGTCTTCCCGAACGAAATCGAGAACGTCATCTCTACCTGCCCCGGCGTGCTCGAATGCGCTGCCGTGGGCATCGCCGATGAGAAGCAAGGCGAGGCCGTGAAGGTGTTTGTGGTGCGCAGCGACCCGGCACTGACCGAGGACGATGTGGTGCGCTACTGCCACGACAACCTCACCGGCTACAAGCGGCCCAAGTACATCGAATTCCGCGACGACCTGCCCAAGACCAATGTCGGCAAAATCCTGCGGCGCGAGCTGAGGACAACCCCCTAAGCGGCTGCGCCGCTTGAACGGCTTGGCGGCCCTTGCGCGGCGGTCGCTGGCCTGGGCCGCGCCCATGGATTCACTCTCTATTCAATAGCCTATGACGCATACTGTTCCTACGCTACCGCCCGAAATCACTGTTTTTGAACGCGGCTGGCTGTCGTCCAACAACATCCTGTTCATGGGAAAACGTTCGGGCAATGCGCTGGTGGATACGGGCTACTGCAGCCATGCTGCGCAAACCGTGGCACTGGTGCATTCAGCCCTGGGCGAGCAACCGCTCACGCGCATCCTCAACACCCACCTGCACAGCGACCACTGCGGCGGCAACGCCGCGCTGCAGGCGGCCTGGCCTGGTGTGCAGACCGCCATCCCTCCCGGGCAGGCCGAGCATGTGCGCCATTGGGACCCCTACGCTCTGAGCTACACCCCCACGGGCCAGGAATGCCCGCAGTTCCGCTGCGACGCGGTGCTGGAGCCGGACACCGAGGTGCTGCTGGGCGACACACCCTGGCAGGTGCATGCCGCCCCGGGGCACGACCCGCATTCGGTCGTGTTGTTCGAGCCGCAAGACCGCATCCTGATCTCGGCCGATGCGCTGTGGGAAAACGGCTTTGGCGTGGTCTTCCCTGAACTGGAGGGTGCGCAGGCCTTCGCCGAGGTGTCAGACACCCTCGACCTGATCGAGAAGTTGGCGCCATGCACCGTCATCCCCGGCCACGGCCCGGTGTTCCACGACGCCCCGCGTGCTCTGGGCGTAGCGCGCAAGCGGCTCGATGGTTTTGTGCAGCAACCGCTCAAACACGCGCTCTACGCGGCCAAGGTGCTGCTCAAGTACAAGCTGCTCGAATGGCAAGAAATCTCGGTGACGGACCTGCGCGCCTGGACCGATGCCACACCCTACTTCGGCGCTATGCACGAACGGCATTTCAGTGATCGCAGCCAGAGCGAATGGCTGGAAGGGCTGATGAATGAACTGGTGCGCTCCGGCGCGGCACGGCGCGAGGGCGATCTGCTCATCAACCTCTGACCCGGCAAGTCGCTGGGTACCAAGGCCAGGCTCACATTGCCATCACCACCGGCCCGCCTTTCTGGATGGCGCGCTGGTACGCAGGCCGGGCTTGCATGCGCGCGCAGTAGGCCTGCAAATGGGGGCGTTCGGCCGCCTTGGCGCCGCGTGAGAGCGCTGCCTCGACGGCAAAACTCATCTGAAAATCCGCCATGCTCAGGTGCTCACCCGCAAACCAGCGGTGGCGGCCCAGGTGGTCTTCCATATAGGCCAGGCCTGCTTCAACATTGGGATCGATGAGCTGCTGCTGCACTTTGGCGCACAAGGCCCGTGCAATCGGCTTGGCGAAAAAGGGCATGGGCTGGCCCGGAATGCTGACAAACACCAGCTTCATCACCAGCCAATTCATCAGCGAGCCCTCGGCGTAGTGCATCCAGAAGCGGCTGCGCCGGTGCTCGGGCGTGCCGGGCGCGGGCTGCAGGTGGGCCATGTCCCCCGTGGCGCTGGCGCCATAGGTTTCCACCAGGTATTCGATGATGGCGCCCGACTCGGCAATCGTCTCGCCCTTGTCCGTAATGACGGGCGACTTGCCCAGCGGGTGCACCTTGCGCAGCGCCGCCGGCGCGAGGCGGGTGCGCGGGTCGCGCGCATAGACCTTGAGCTCGTAGGGCACGCCCAGTTCTTCCAAAAGCCAGAGGATGCGCTGCGAGCGCGAGGTTTCAAGGTGGTGAACGGTGAGCATGGTCGCCATCTTAGGCAGAAACCCGGCAAGGCGCTGGCCTGCGCTGCAATGCATTTGCTATGCTAAAAATAGCTGCTAGCGCTTACCCCATAAGCGCTAGAGGCCAAAAACATCAAAACCTCAAGGCAAGTCCTTGTTCGCCTCGGGCTCCGCCGTTTTGCGCGGACCGATGGTGCCCAGGCGGCTTTTGAGCGACTGGGGCTGGCCCGTGATGAGCGCCGCGTAGTTGGTGGTGTTGGCCAGCACCTTCTTCACGTAGTCGCGCGTCTCGGCAAAGGGCACGTTCTCGGCCCAGATGGCGGCGTCGAGCACGGCGCCGTTGCGCCAGTTGCGCGGACGGCCAGGGCCTGCGTTGTAGGCGGCGGCAGCCAGGGGCATGGAGCCGGCAAAGTCGTCCAGCGCCAGCTTGAGGTAGGCCGTGCCGATGGCGATGTTGGTGTCGCGCTGGTTGAGCTGCTCGGGCCGGAAATCGGTCAGGCCGATCTTTTTGGCGGTCCAGCGGGCGGTGGCCGGCATCACCTGCATCAGGCCTGAGGCACCGACGTGCGAGCGCGCGTCCATGATGAAGCGGCTTTCCTGCCGGATCAGGCCGTACACATAGGCCGGATCCAGCCCGATGGCCTGGGCACGCTCGACCACGGCGCTCTGGAACGGCATGGGAAAGCGCTGCTGCATGTCGATCAGGCTGCGCGTGCGTTCGCTGGTGTTGATGCAGCGGTCCCACACCTGCTGCTGGCAGGCGAAGTCGGCGGCGGCCAGCAGGGCGCGGTCGGACATGCCGCCGTTGTCGTGCAGGTTGGTGGTGTAGTTCCACTCGCGCACGCCCTCGGATCGCAAGCCCATCAAGATCGCGTACAGCCCCCGGTTCAGGCCCAGGTTGGCTTTGGCGGCGGCCTTTTCCTCGTCGGTCAGGGGCGCGGGCGCGGGGGGCAGCGTGACGCGCTGGCCCAATTCTTCGAGCGCCAGCTGCTCATAAAAACCACGCGTTCCGGCAATGTTCTGCAGCAGCCGCTGCGCCTGTGCGCGCTCGGCCTCCTGGGGCCGGCCAGCCAGCAGGGCGCGGGCTTTCCAGTACACCCAGGTGCTGTCCTGGCGGGCTTCTTCGCTCATGGCGTCGACTGCCTTGCGCACCACGGTCCACTGCCCTGCGCGCAGCGCAGCGCGCACCTTCCAGGCGAGCTGGTCGTCGCTCAAGTCGGTGTCACGGGTCACATTGGCAAAGTAGCCGGGCGCGTCGGAGGAGAGCCGCTGCGCCGCCGCCTTGCCCATCACGCCCCAGGCCCAGTTGCGTTCTTCGGGTGAGAGGTGCACGCCCCATTTGCTGTCAAGCTGCGCGACTGCGGCATCGACATCGCTGGTGGCCAGCTTGATGAGCGCGAGCAACACCAGTTCCTGGCGCACCTTGCCGCCCGCCGTGGAATGGGCGCGCAGGTATTTGGTCGGCGCATCGAGCAGTTCGCGCATCTTGTCCAACGACTCGGGCGCCACAATTTCGACGGCATTGCGCGCGGCGCGGGGGCGGTTGGCCTCGACCGCCAGGCGGGCCTTGCGCCAGACATCCAGGGCGCTGATCTTGCGGTCGGTATAGAACTGGCTGGCCGCATGGGTGCAGCCATCGTCGGCATCGCGCAGCGCAAACCAGGCTTTCTGCACATCGTCACCGGCGTTGGCCGGGGCTGTGCCTTTGATCTGATCGACCAGCAAGGCATAGCAGCGCACCTCGCGGTCGTCCTGCATGCGGTACTGGGGGTGGTAAGCGGCAAACTGCGCCCAGTCGCGACGCTGGCCCAGCAGCAGCAGCCAGTCGTTGCGCAGGCGGTCTTCCTGGTAGGAGCCAGCGTAGCGCTGCAGAAAGGCCTGCACCTCGGCGTCGGTGGCCTCGTTCAGCCGGGCCTTGAGCGTCCAGTAGGCCGCCCAGGGTTCCAGCGCATGGCCGCGCACGGTGGGCAGGAGCTGTTCGAGCTTTTTGCGGTCACCCTTGCGAAAGGCCTGCTGCATCTCCAGCACGGCATCATCGGCACGGTTTTGTGCCTGCGCCGGGGGCGTTCCCAATGCCAGCCACGCACAGGCCAGAAGCGGTGTCAGAATCTTCAGTGAATACATTGGGGGATTATGTGATGGACAAAGCAGCCCTGCGGCGCACTCTGGTGGAACAACGCTTGAACATGCCCGACCGCCTACAGCGCGCCGACTTGTTACAACAGGCCATGCGCATCTGGCTGATCGGGCGCCCCGATAGCGTGATCGGTGCCTACTGGCCGATCAAGGGCGAATTCGACCCCCTGCCCGCATTGCACCGCTGGAAGGAAGACGGAGAACTGCTCGATGAATCGCAGTTGCGCCGCATTGGCCTGCCGGTGGTGAACAAGCAGCACAAGACGCTGACCTTCCACGCCTGGTACCCCGGTTGCGAGATGGAAGAGGACGCCTACGGCATCCCCAAACCCAAGGGCACCGAGCTGATCGTGCCCACACTGCTCTTCGTGCCCTGCGTGGGCTATGGGCCAGGCGGCTACCGGCTGGGCTACGGCGGTGGCTTCTACGACCGCACCCTGGCCACGCTGCAGCCCCGCCCCTTTACGGTGGGGCTGGGCTACACCCAAGGCTATCTGGACGACTTTGAGCCCGAGCCACACGACCTGCCGCTGGACGGCATCCTCAACGACAACGGGGTGGTGTGGCCTGTGTAGGGCGCCCGCTGGGCTGCTGCGGCAAGCTGGCACGGTCTTGCGCTTTGGGTTATTCAGAGCTAGAAGCTGGACCCCGGTAATTTGAGGAATTCAATTTCTTCTGCCGTAGAGACGCGGCCCAGTATCTTGTTCCGGTGGGGATAGCGCCCAAAGCGATCGACGATGGCCTTGTGCCGCAGTTCAGGTTCGTACCGAGACGGCGCATGCTGTTGGAACAAAGTTTCAGCCTGTACGTGAATGACCCGGGACTCGCTGTGCATGTAAGGCATGAGGAGGAAGCCGCATTCCTCTGCACCGAGTTTGAACAGAAGGCCTGCCGACACTGCTTCCTGCGCCAAGGCCAGCGCCATCGAGTCCTGGGCAAAGGCCAACGGCGTGCCGCGGTAAATATTCCGTGAGAACTGGTCCAACACGACAATTTCGGCCAAACGCCCTCTGGCGGTTCCACGCCAGACGAACAACTCGCCAGCAGCGGCTTGTTGCAGGACATCCCCAAAGCGCTTCCTTAACAAGGCATCGAAGGACGGATCAAAACACCTCCACTGGTCTTGATCAATTTCCTTAAACCAAAAGGTCAGTATCTCTTCCAACATTTCCGATTCCTACGCTCTCGCTACGCAAGAGAGGCTGCGCAACGCTTTCAAAATAATAGCTTGCTACGCTTACTGCGAAAGCGCCAGAGGCCAAAAAAGCCTGAAGTTAGCAGAGCCATGGCAGGCGAAGCGGCAATGGAACCATCCCAGCTTCCGTGAAGGCCGGTTGCTAGCGGCCGACAGTAGTTTGCCTGCAGCTTCTGCAGCCCGCATGCACCCGATGGGTTCACGCAGGTGATGGTGGTTTTGGCGCGGCTGCCGTCGCTTCGGACAGAGCAGACAGCACCGCGCCGGAGGATGGACCGCTGAGGTTTGTGCTGCTTCATTACACATAATTGCAATTTCATATTATTTGTGTAATATTTACCGCCATGCCTTCCTGCCGCACACCCGAACCCAAGGTACAGCCCAAGCACCTGCTGCTCGAGTTGCTGTTGGCCAGCGGCGACGAGCCGCTGCCCGTCAGCCATGCCGTGGCCGCATGCGCGGTGTTCGGTCTCAGCGAAAACCATGTGCGCGTAACCCTGGCGCGGTTGGCCGCGCAGGACATGGTGCTGACCACCGAGCGCGGCGCCTACCGCCTGGGCCCGGCGGCGCGCAGCCTGGCGCGGGATGTGGCGAACTGGCGCCACGCCGAACAGCGCCTGCGCCCCTGGAACGGGCAATACGTGGCCGTGCACTGCGGCGCACTGGCACGCAGCGACCGCAGCGCCACCCAACAGCGCGAGCGCGCCCTGCACCTGCTGGGATTTGCCGAGCTGCAGCGCGACCTTTACCTGCGCCCTGACAACATCGAGCAGGACATAGCCGCCATCCGCGAGCGTCTGCACACGCTGGGGCTGGAGCCACAGGCCGTGGTCTGCGGCTGCACCTCGCTCGACGCGGCGACCGAAGCCGCGGTGGACTTGCTGTGGGACGGCGCCGCCCTCAACCGCGCCTACCGCGCCACGCAACAGCGCCTCGAGGCCTGGCTGGCCGGTGCGGCGCACCTGCCCACGCCACAGGCCGCACGCGAATCCTTCTTTCTCGGCGGTGCGGCCATCCGCCAGCTCGTCTACGACCCGCTGCTGCCCGAGCCCATGGTGGACGGTGCGCTGCGCCAGGCTTTCATCCACAGCGTGCACGCCTTCGACGCGGCGGGCCGCGCTATCTGGAACCGCTTCTACGACACCCTGCCCACCCCCGACACAGCGCCCCGCAAGGCGCGGCTGCGGGTGGCTTGCGGCGCGATAGACAACCGACATGATTTCACTCCGGAGACAACACCATGAACGCCCTTGACGACACCACCCTGAACACCCGCTACCTGGCCAACACCCATGTGGTCGAGAACGTCTCCTGCGAGCTCGCCAACTACAACATGTACGCCCAGGACACCGCGCTGCGCGAAGCCGTGCAGCGCGAGGGCGCGGCCTGGGCCGACGCCGAGCTGCACCGGTTCGGCCAGCTCACCGGTTCGGCCGACTACCTGGAGCAGGGCAACCTAGCCAACAAGTTCCAACCCGAGCTGGAAACACACGACCGCTTTGGCAACCGCATCGACCTGGTCAAATTCCACCCGGCCTACCACCAGTTCATGGGCACGGCGATCGAGCACGGTTTGCATTCCTCGCCCTGGACCGACCCCAAGGGCGGCGCCCACGTGGCGCGTGCCGCTGGCAACTACCTGCAAGCCCAGGTGGAGGCCGGCCACGGCTGCCCCATCACCATGACCTTTGCCGCCATTCCGGCGCTGCGCCTCCAACCCGATCTGGCTGCCTTGTGGGAACCCAAAATCACCGCCCGCGTGTACGACCCGCGCAATATTCCGGTCGAGCAAAAGCAGGGCGTGACCATTGGCATGGCCATGACCGAGAAGCAGGGCGGATCGGACGTGCAGGCCAACAGCACACGCGCCTACCCCGTGGCGCAAGGCGGCCCCGGCCAGGCTTATGAGCTGGTGGGCCACAAATACTTCGTCTCGGCCCCCATGTGCGACGCCTTCCTGGTGCTGGCGCACACCGACAAGGGCCTGTCGTGCTTCCTGCTGCCGCGCTGGCGCCCGGACGGCAGCAAGAACCCCATGCAGGTGCTGCGCCTGAAGAAAAAGATGGGCAACGCCTCCAATGCGTCGAGCGAAACCGAACTGCGCGGCGCGCTGGCCTGGATGGTGGGCGAGGAAGGGCGCGGCGTGCGCAACATCATCGAAATGGTGGCCATGACGCGCTTTGACTGCATGGTGGGTTCGAGCGCGGGCATGCGCATGGCGCTGTCGCAGGCGCTGCACCACTGCGCGCACCGCAGCGCCTTTGGCGCGCGCCTCAACCAACAGCCGCTGATGCAGAACGTGCTGGCCGACCTGGCGCTGGAGAGCGAGGCCGCAATGACGCTCTCCATGCGCGTGGCGCGCGCGCTCGACCACCGCGAAGAACGCCACGAAGACTTGCTGGTGCGCCTGGTGACCGCCGTGGGCAAATACTGGATCTGCAAGCGCACGCCGGGCCACGCCTACGAGGCCATGGAGTGCATCGGCGGCAGCGGCGTGATGGAAGACAGCATGTTCCCGCGCCTGTTCCGCGAATCGCCGGTCAACGCCATCTGGGAAGGCAGCGGCAACATCCAGTGCCTGGACGTGCTGCGCGCCATGGGCAAGACCCCCGAAGTGGTGGAGGCCTTCTTCACCGAACTGCGCCACACCCAGGGCCAGAACCGCTTGCTGGACGAACATGTACGCGATCTGGGCAAGGAATTTGCCGACACCGCCGACCTGCAATACCGCGCCCGCCACGTCGTCGAGCGCATGGCCCTGGCGCTGCAGGCGTCCCTGCTGGTGCGCAGCGCCCCGGCCTTCGTGGCCGACGCGTTCTGCGCCTCGCGCTTGGCGCCGCAAGGCAGCTTCAACTACGGCGCATTGCCGCGCGGGGTGGATGTGGCCGCCATCATCGAGCGCGCCACGCCACGGCTGGACTGAAGACCCTGGCCGGGTCAGCGGCATCCGTCCCCTGCGCGCCGCACCCCGCCTACCTTGCCGCACAATGGGCCGCTCCTTCGCGGTCCATTTTTTCTTCAGCAGGTGCCCCATGCTCAAGCTCTACATCGGCAACAAGAACTACTCCTCCTGGTCCATGCGCCCCTGGGTGCTGCTGCGCCAGGCCGGCATCCCTTTCGAGGAAGTGCTGGCCCGCTTTGACAGCTTTGACGCCAGCTCGCAATTCAAGGCCACGCTGGCTGGTATTTCGCCCACCGGCAAGGTACCCGTACTGGTCGACGGCGACCTGACGGTGTGGGACACCCTGGCCATTGCCGAATACTTGGCCGAAACCTATCCCGAAAAACAGCTCTGGCCCCAGGACAAGGCGGCCCGCGCCCAGGCCCGCAGCATCACCGCCGAAATGCACAGCGGCTTTGCCGCCCTGCGCGGTGCCTGCCCGATGAACATCGAGGCCGACCTGGCCCAGCAAGGCGCACTGATCTGGCGCGACAAGCCTGCCGTGCGCGCCGATGTGCAACGCCTGGTCGACATGTGGAGTGGCCTGCTGGAAGAGCATGGCGGCCCGATGCTGTTCGGCGCATTCACCATCGCCGACGCCTTCTACGCCCCGGTGTGCATGCGCCTGCACAGCTACGGTCTACCCTTGCCTGCGCACATCCAGGATTACGTGCAGCGCGTGCGCAAACTGCCCGGTGCCAAGGCCTGGATCGACGGCGCCCTGGCCGAGCAGGACTTCCGGGCGTTCGAGGAGCCTTATCGGCTCCAGCGCTGAAACGCCACTCACCCCGGCCGGAACTGCTTGCGCAAAAACGGCTTGTGCCGCGCGATATGCGCCAGCTGCGCGGGGGCGATGGAGCCGCCCAGGGTTTCGTCCTCGGTGTTGAGCACTGCGTTGGCGTGCTGCATGGCGCGCGCCACCACGTCGGCCTCGCTCACGCCCTGCTGCGCGGCCAGGTCCATGGCGACGCGGCGCATGGCGCGCTGCGACAGCATCCACATGGCACCGAAGGCGTCCCACGCGCTGGCGGCCTCCAGGGCCTTGTCCCGATCGGCCAGGATTTCGTTCAGGGGTTTGGCCAGCAATTCCTGCAAACCTTCGAGCTGCTCCTGCAGCGCCTCGGCGCGCTGCTGCAGTTGCGCGGCAGCCGCCTCGGTGGCCGAGGGCGCTGCCGGCACGGGAATGGGCAGGCTGCCGTCCAGGTTGGGCTGAACGATGGTGATGTGGGGCGATGAGGACATGGGCGGACTCCAGAGACAATGGGTGCCTTGAAGGGCCGTGAATAGTAACTACACTGCCCGCATGCAAATCTACATGGTGGGGGGCGCTGTGCGCGACCGGCTGCTGGGCCGCCCCGTGAACGACCACGATTGGGTGGTGGTAGGCGCCACGCCGCAGCAGATGCTGGACCTGGGCTACCTGCCCGTGGGGCGCGACTTTCCGGTTTTTCTGCACCCCGAGACGCACGAGGAATACGCGCTAGCGCGCACCGAGCGCAAGAGCGGGCGCGGCTACCGGGGGTTTGTAGTGCAAAGCTCGCCCGAGGTCACGCTCGAAGAGGACCTCTCGCGGCGCGATCTCACTATCAATGCAATAGCTTCCAGCGCAGAATGGACGGGCGTTACAGGCATTTTTGACCCCTATAACGGTGCGCGCGACCTGCGCGACAAGGTACTGCGCCATGTGACCGGCGCCTTCCATGACGACCCGGTGCGCATCCTGCGCGTGGCACGTTTTGCGGCGCGGTTCACCGACTTCACCGTGGCGTCCGAAACCCTGGCCCTGATGCGCTCCATGGTGCACAACGGCGAGGCAGACCACCTGGTGCCCGAGCGTGTGTGGCAAGAGCTGGCGCGCGGGCTGATGGAAGACAAGCCCTCACGCATGTTCGACGTACTGCGCGCCTGCGGGGCGCTCAGGGTGGTACTGCCCGAGGTGGACCGGCTGTGGGGCGTTCCCCAGCGCCCTGAATACCACCCCGAGATCGACACCGGCATCCACCTGATGATGGTGCTGGACATGGCAGCGCGTCTGCAGGCACCGCTGGCCGTGCGCTTTGCCTGCCTGACGCACGACCTGGGCAAGGGCACCACGCCCCAGGACATGCTGCCACGCCACATTGGCCACGAACAGCGCAGCGCAAAGCTGCTCAAGGGCCTGTGCGAACGCTTGCGCATACCCACCGACTGCCGCGAGCTGGCCGACGTGGTGGCGCGCGAGCACGGCAACATCCACCGCAGTGGCGAGCTGGCACCTGCTGCGCTTTTGCGCTTGCTGGAGCGCTGCGATGCCATCCGCAAACCAGCGCGCTTCGAAGACGTGCTGCTGGCCTGCGAATGCGATGCGCGCGGGCGGCTGGGTTTCGAAGAGTCGGCCTACCCCCAGCGCGAACGGCTGCTAGCCGCTTTGGCCGCAGCACGCGCGGTAGACACGGCCCCCATCGCGACCGAAGCCGCAGCGCGCGGCTTCAAGGGGCCGCAGGTAGGGGAGCAGATTCACGCGGCGCGGGTACGCGCCATCGCCGCCGTATTTGCGGCCTGAACGATTCCAAAAAACTACCACAGCCGCTGTGGCGAGTGCAAAAAAGGCGCCTGATCCCACGCTGCGGGCTTGTACCATCAAGCACTTATGCGCCTTCTCGCTCAGCTTTTCTTTCGCGTTGTCCGGTTTTGCCTGCCTTTCGGTTCCCCCAAAGCGGTCCGCACTGGCGGTACTAGGCCTGCGCCAGGATGTCGGCACGCCGCCTGGCTCATCGTGCTGGCCTGCAGCAGCCTGGGCGTTGGTGCTGCGATGGCGGCTGACGTGCCATCGGCCAGCGTCTACCTCGAAGACCTGACGTGGACCGAGCTACAGGGCCGCATCGCCGCGGGCAGCACCACCGTGTTGGTGCCGATTGGCGGCACCGAGCAGAGTGGGCCACACATGGTGCTGGGCAAACACAATGCGCGCGTCCACTTCCTGGCCGGGCAGATCGCGCAGCGCGCCGGGGGTGTGCTGGTGGCGCCCGTGCTGGCCTATGTGCCGGAGGGTTCCATTGACCCGCCACAGGCACACATGCGCTTTGCAGGCACGATTTCGATTCCCGATGCCGCCTTTGAAGCCGTGCTGGAGGGCGCTGCGCGCTCATTCAAACAGCACGGCTTTCGCCATGTCGTGTTCCTGGGTGACCACGGCGGCTACCAGCCGCTCGAAGCGCGGGTGGCCAACCGCCTCAACCGCGCGTGGGCGAGCGACCCCAGCTGCCGCGTGCATGCGCTGGCCGAGTATTACCAGGTCACGCAATCGCTCTACGTGGCCGGTTTGCTGGACAAAGGCTTCACCCGTGCTGAAATCGGCACCCATGCCGGCCTGGCCGACACGGCGCTGGCGCTGGCGGTGGACCCCGCGCTGGTGCGCGCTGGTGCACTGACCACCGCAGCGCAGGCCGGCAAGCGAGGCGGCGTCTACGGCGACCCGCGCCGCGCGACGGCTGCACTGGGGCACATCGGCGTGGATCTGATCTTGGACAGCAGCGTGGCCGCTTTGCATGCGCTCATGCAGGCGCCTACCAATTCTGGCCCTTCGCCAACCATCCCCCAAAAATGAGATTTGCTCCCATGAAAGCCACGCTCCTTTTTCTGACTGCGTTCAGCGTGCTAGGCGCCAGCGCAGCCCCCCGCCAGGAGGCCAGCGCACCGGCGCAGGCGCAGGCGCAAGGCACGGCAGCGACGATGGCACAGACGCCCCCCATCAAGACCGTACCTGGCATGCCGCCAGTGCCCGACGCGAGAAATATCTACAGCGAAACCACGCCGAACCACATGGGTTCTGCCGTGAAAGACCACCTTGAGCGGATCTACGTACCCAACCTGCGCTCCAAGTCCGTGTCCGTGATCGACCCCCACACCATGAAAGTGGTAGACACCCTGCGCGTGCAGAAAAGCCCGCAACACGTTGTTCCGTCATGGGATTTGTCGACTCTTTGGGTGGCCAACAACGCCGAGCGCAGCAACGAGGGCAGCCTGACACCCATCGACCCGCGAACCGGCCAGGCCGGCAAACCGGTGCCTGTGGACGACCCCTACAACGTGTATTTCACGCCCGATGGCGCCTCACTCATCGTCGTCGCCGAAGACCGGCGCAGACTGGATTTTCGAGACCCGAAGACGCTGGCCATGCAGTACTCGATCAGCACGCCCCGATGTGGAGGCATCAACCACGGCGAATTCTCGATCGACGGCCGGTTCGCGCTCTTCACCTGTGAGTTTGACGGCACGGTGGCAAAAATCGACCTCATCAACCGGGTGGTGCTGGGCTACCTGAAGCTGAAGATGCCCGCTGTGCGCTTTGCAGAGTCGAAGGCCATGCTCAACCCTCTGGAAACCGAGATTTGCACATCGACCAAGGGCATGCCGCAGGACATCCGCATATCCCCTGATGGCAAGCGCTTCTTTGTGGCCGACATGGACGCCGATGGCGTGCATGTGCTGGATGGTGATGCGTTCACGGAAGTTGGCTTCATTTCTACCGGGCTGGGCGCGCACGGGCTGTACCCGAGCCGCGACGGCAAGCGCCTGTATGTGGCGAACCGCGGAACGCACAAGATCCACGGCACCAAAAAGGGCCCGGGCGGGGTGAGCGTGATCGATTTCGCCACCCAGACCGTCGTCGCGCAATGGCCCGTCCCCGGGGGCGGCAGCCCCGACATGGGCAACGTGAGTGCCGACGGCAAGTGGCTCTGGCTGTCGGGTCGGTATGACGATGTGGTGTACCGGTTCGATACGGTGACCGGCGCAGTGACCAAGGTGCGCGTGGGCGCCGAGCCCCACGGCTTGACCGTCTGGCCGCAGCCGGGGCGTTACTCGCTGGGGCACACGGGCAATATGCGCTAAGGCGATGCTGAATAAATCACCGCGATGATGCGCGCCGTGCATCGGGATGGGATGCAAGGCGCGTGAGGGACTGGTTCAGCATTGCCCTCACGCTGCTTCACAGCACCGAACGCACCCAGCGCTCAATGTCCGCCGCGCCCAGGGCACCCGAGATGCGTGCCGCCTCGCGCCCGCCCTTGAACAGCACCATGGTCGGGATGCTGCGGATGTTGTAGGGCGCCGCCACCTGCGGATGCGCCTCGGTGTCGAGCTTGGCCAGGCGCACCTGCGGCTCCAGCGCACGCGCTGCCTGGGCAAAGGCCGGCGCCATCTGGCGACACGGGCCGCACCAGGGCGCCCAGAAGTCCACCAGCACCGGGATATGGCTGCGCTGCACATGCTTGCCAAAGCTGGTGGCATCCAGCTCCAGCGGCGCACCCGCAAACAGCGGCTGGTGGCAATTGCCGCAATCCGGTGCGCTACCCAGTTGCGCGGCTTGCACGCGGTTGGTGGTGTGGCAATGGGGGCAGACGATGTGCAGGGCTTCGGTCATGGTGGGTGCTTTCAGAACGTTCTCATTCCGACATCGGGCCACAGGCTGCGAAATTCAAGCGCCCGGGCTCCGATCACAACCACTTGACGGCCAGGCTTAATACAAAGCTCAGCAACACCGTGCTGGCCAGCGGAATGAACCATTCCCGCCCGAACAGCCGGAACCGAAAATCCCCCGGCAAACGCCCCAGGCCCATGCGCTGCAGCCACGGCGACAGGCCATTAATCAAGACCAGCGCCAGAAAGACAACGATGAGCCAGCGGATCATGGCGATGGAGAATCGTTGTCAGAGCCGATGCGTGCGGTCACCCTGCACAAAACCCAGGGCGTCCCACGGTTCGCCCTTGCACAGGGCCAGCACCTTGAACAGCTCGCCCATTTCGTGCTCCATGATCAATTTGGCCGCAATCACCCTACCCTCCAGCGGTTGCAGCTCCATTTTTGAGAGCAACCCACAGTTGATAAGGAAGTGCGCCTGCGTGGTGTAGCCCAGCACGCTCCAGCCCTGGCCTGGCGGCAAAAGCTGGTCTTGCGCGGCCAGCGCCATGGCCGTGAAGTTGACATGCGCGGTAATGTCCTTGAGGCCCACGTCCACCAGCGGGTTGTCGTCCGCCTGGTGCGCACGGTGGCACATCACCGTGCCCATGTGGCGCTGTGGATGGTAGTACTCACTCTCGCCAAAACCATAGTCAACAAAGAAGGCCGCACCGCGCACCAGGCGGTCGCCCAGGGTCTGCAGAAAGGCCTCGGCCTGCGGGTGCACCTCGGTCAGGTAGTCGTGGGGGCCTTCGATTTCGACCGGTGGGCGCAGCGCCGTAGGCTGGTCGGCCCAGACAAACGCGCCATCGTGCAGGACCACGCCGCGCTCATGCCACACGCCGTTCTGCGCCCCGCCATGGCGCGCCAGCAGTTTGACAGGCATGGCATCCAGCACCTCGTTGCCCACGACCACGCCCTCAAAAGACGGGGGCAGCACATCGACCCAGCGCACCGTTTCCGCGTGCCCTGCCAACAGCGCTTGCTGGCGCGCACGCAAGCTGCCCGAAAGATCGACGATGGTGTAGCGGCGCACGCGCGCGCCCAGGGCGTCCAGCAATTGCAGCGCCAAAGCGCCCGAGCCCGCGCCAAACTCCCACACTTCGTCAGTGCCGGTGCGCTCCAGGGCTTCTTCGACCTGCACGGCCAGCGTCTGGCCAAACAGCGGCGTCATCTCGGGAGCGGTCACAAAATCGCTGCCCGAACTGGGCAGGGTGCCAAACTTGGGCAAGGGGCCGGCGTAATAGCCCAGGCCAGGCGCATACAGGGCCAGCTCCATGAAGCGGTCAAAGCCGATCCAGCCACCAGCCGATGCAATGGCCTGCGCGATATGGGCTTGCAGGGCGGTCGTTAAACTTGTGGGTTCTTTTGTCACGGCCTGCATTGTCCCCGAATGTCCTCCCCGCTTCCTCCACGCACCGTTCTGGTCACCGGCGCCGCCCGGCGCCTGGGCCGTGCTTTCAGTCTGGCCTTTGCCCGGGCCGGCTGGGATGTGGCTTGCCACTACCAGCACTCGCGCGACGAAGCCCTGCAGACCTGCGCCGAAATCGAGGCGTTGGGCCGCCAGGCCTGGGCCATTGGCGGCACGCTGGCCGATACCGCAGCGCAGCAGCACGTTTTTGATGGCACCGTGCAAGCCCTGGGCCGCTGGCCCGATGCGATCGTGAACAACGCCTCGCTGTTCGAGGCCGACACGGGCGTCCATTTTTCACCCGCCCTGCTACAGCAGCAGATGCAAGTGAACCTGGCAGCGCCGCTGCACCTGGGCAGCCTGCTGGCGCGGGCAGTGCAGCAGGCCTCTGCAGGGGGCGCGGTGCCGATCGTGGTACATGTGCTGGACCAAAAGGTGTTCAACCTCAACCCCGACTATTTTTCCTACACGCTCACCAAACTGGCGCTGGAGCGCGCCGTAGCGCTGCAGGCGCAGGCGCTGGCGCCGCATGTGCGGGTCTGCGGCCTGGCCCCGGGCCTGGTTTACGTGAGCGGTCCACAAACGGGCGATAACTTCCATCGCGCCAGCCGCGTAAACCTGCTGCAAAGCCCGACAGACCCGGACGATGTGGCGCGCACCGCGGTGTTTATGGCTGAAAATGCATCCATGACCGGCATCACCATCACGGTGGACAAGGGTCAACACCTGGTGCCCCTGGAGCGCGACATCATGTTCGTGGCCGAGCAACTGGCGCAAACTGCGCCCCCAGGCAAGCCATGACCTCTCCCCTCCTGATCGACCCGCTGCTCACACACTACCGGCGTATTTTTCTGCGTGGCCTGTGCCGCACGGTGCGCATTGGTATCCACGATTTCGAGCGCGCTGCGGCCCAGCGCATCCTGTTCGACATCGATATGTACGTGCCTCTGAGCGACAACACCCCACAGCACGACCAGATCGACGAAGTGGTGGACTACGATTTTGTCCGCCGCGAAGTCACCCGCATCATCGAGCGCGGCCACATTGATCTGCAGGAAACCCTGTGCGACGCCGTGCTCGACGCCCTGCTGGCGCACCCACAAGTCTCGGCGGCGCGTGTGTCCACGCGCAAGCCCGATGTGTACGACGACTGCGAAGCGGTAGGCGTCGAGGCCTTCAAGGCCAAGCCCATGGCCCCCTTTTTACCGACCACACCCGCACCATGACTTCTCCGGCATCGGGCCAGCAGACCCTCTCTCTCACCGGCTTGCGTTTCAACGCCAACGTCGGCATCCTGGCGCACGAAAAGAATGCGCCCCAGCCCATCCAGGTGGACGCAGAACTGAGCCTGGGCGAGCAACCCCTGGCGCCGCGCGACGACGACATCCTGCATGTGCTCGACTACCGGCGCGTGCGCCAGATCATCATCGACGAGTGCACGGCCGAGCATGTGAATCTGCTGGAGACGCTGATCGGCAAGCTCTCGCACCGGCTCATGCAACTGCCCGGCGTGCTGGGCGTACGCGTGAAAATTGCCAAACTCGAAATTTTTGGCGACTGCGAGGTCGCCATCCGCATGGACACAGGACAGTGGTGAACGCAATGAATGCAATGGATACCAGCGCTTGGGCGGGCGAAGACACTATGGCGGCGGCGCCAGCCCGCGCCCCGGCCGATTTCAAGATTGAGCGCGAAGCGCACAAGCTGGAAAAGCGCCTGTGCCGCGAGGTCGGCAAAGCCATCGTGCAATACAACATGATCGAAGAAGGCGACAAGGTCATGGTCTGCATGTCGGGCGGCAAAGACAGCTATGCCCTGCTCGACATTCTCATCAAGCTCAAGGCGCGCGCACCCATCCACTTCGACCTGGTGGCCGTCAACCTCGACCAGAAGCAGCCGGGGTTTCCAGAGCATGTGCTGCCCGACTATTTGAAGAGCACGGGCGTGCCCTTCCACATCGAGAACGAAGACACCTACAGCATCGTCAAGCGACTGATCCCCGAGGGCAAGACCACCTGCAGCCTGTGCAGCCGCCTGCGCCGCGGCATTTTGTACCGCGTGGCCGACGAGCTGGGCGCAACCAAAATTGCCCTGGGCCACCACCGCGACGACATCCTGCAAACCCTGCTGCTCAACATGTTCTTTGGCGGCAAGCTCAAAAGCATGCCGCCCAAGCTGGTCAGCGATGACGGCAAGCACGTCGTCATTCGCCCGCTGGCGTTCGTGAGCGAGAAGGACACGACGCGCTGGGCCGCGCAGCGCAATTTCCCCATCATTCCCTGCAACCTCTGCGGCAGCCAGGAAAACCTGCAGCGCAAACAGGTGGGTGAGATGCTGCGCGAATGGGAAAAGAAGTTTCCGGGCCGCGTGGAGAGCATGTTCAGTGCACTGCAAAACGTGGTGCCCAGCCACCTGCTCGACGGTGCGCTGTACGATTTCAAGAGCGCCCAGGCCACCGGCGTTGCCAGCGAAGACGGCGACAAGGCCTTTGACCAGGAAGAATTCCCCGCCCCGCCCGGTCTACCAGGCCTGCAGGTGGTGCGCCTCTCCTGACACTGGCACAGTAAGGCACCCACACCGCTATCCCTACAGACAGGAGACACGCCATGGTTTCACGCTGGTTTCAGATGCTGGTGCTGGGCCTGGCCGCCGTGCTGGCGGCGGGCTGCGCCACGGTGCGCGAGGTGGACAGCCAGGTGCAAAGCTGGTCCACCCTGCGTGCGCTGCCTGTGCCCCCCACCTACCGGCTGGAAAAGCTTCCATCGCAGCAATCGACCGACAAGGCTTTTGCCTCCATCGAGGCACTGGCGCACCAGGCATTGCAGCGCGCCGGCTTGCAGCGTGACGATGCCGCCGCGCGCCTGGCGGTGCAAGTCAGCGTGCGCGCCAGCCAGGCCCTGCCCGACTGGCCCCACTACCCGCCCCTGTGGGGCTGGGGCCCCGGTTGGGGCGGGCGTTACCCCTTGCGCGCCGGGATGATGCTGCGCGAAATGCCGCCCACGCTGCAGCGCCGCGAAGCCAGCCTGGTGCTGCGTGACACCGCCACGCAGCAGGTGGTGTATGAAAGCTCGGCCCTTTTCGAAGAAGTGTGGACGGACGACCCCGCCATTTTTGGCGTGCTGTTCGACGCCGCCCTGAGCGGCTTCCCGCAGCCGCCCGGTGGACCGCGCCAGGTGCGCTTGCCCCTTGTGCCACCGGCCCGCTGAAATGCAAGCCACCCGCATCATTGCCGTGCGCCACGGCGAAACCGCCTGGAACGTGGACACCCGCATCCAGGGGCACCTGGACATTCCCCTCAACAGCACCGGCCAGTGGCAGGCGCGCCGGCTGGCACGCGCGCTGGCCGTCGAGCCGCCCAGCATCATCTACGCCAGCGACCTGCAGCGCGCCCATGCCACCGGCCAGGCCGTGGCTGATGCCACCGGCGCGCCCCTGGTGGTCGAACCTGGCCTGCGCGAGCGCAGCTTTGGCCAACTGGAAGGGCGCACCTTCGCCGAGATCGAAACCGAGCTACCCGAGCAGGCGCGCCGCTGGCGCCAGCGCGACCCGCACTTTGCCCCCGAGGGCGGCGAAACGCTGACCGCGCTGCGCGAACGCATCCAGGCCACCACGCACCGCCTGGCAGCGCAGCACAGCGGCGGGCTGATCGTGCTGGTAGCGCATGGCGGCGTGCTCGACGTGCTCTACCGCCTGGCCACAGGCCAGGAGCTGCAGGCACCGCGCACCTGGCAACTGACCAACACCGCCATCAACCGCCTGCTCTGGACGCCCGACGGCCTGACCCTGATCGGCTGGGCCGACACTTTGCACCTGAACGCAGCCTCCCGCGATGAAACCTCTGCCTGAAGCGCTGCGCGCCAGCATGGGCCTGCGCGTAGACCAGATCGACACGCCCGCACTGGTGATCGACCTCGACGCCATGGAGCGCAACATCACCCGCATGGCCGACTTTGCACGCAAGCACCAGATGCGCTGGCGCCCCCACGCCAAAGCGCACAAGTGCGCCGAACTGGCCCTGTGGCTGCAGCGCGCCGGTGCCACGGGCGCCTGCGTGCAAAAAACGGCGGAGGCCGAAGCGCTGGCCGCCGCGGGCGTGCACGACATCACCATCACCAACCAGGTGATTGCCCTGCCCAAACTGATGCGCGTGGCCCGCCTGGCCGAGCGCTTGCAGGCCCAGGGCGGGCAACTGACGCTGGCGGTGGACAGCGCCGACGGCATCCACCGCCTGGCCGAAGCCATGGCCCAGGCAGCGCCCAACGCCCATGTTGGGGTGCTGGTGGAAATCGACGTGGGCCAGGGGCGCTGCGGCGTACCACCCGGCGAACCCGCACGGGCCCTGGCCCACACGGTGGCGCGCCAGCCACGGTTGCACTTTGCCGGCCTGCACGCCTACCACGGGGGCGCCCAGCACCTGCGCAGCGCCGCCGGGCGCCGCGACGCCATTGCCGCCGCGGTACAGGCGGCACGCCACACGCGCGACCTCATCGTGGCCTCGGGCCTGGCGGTGCCGCTGGTCACAGGCGCGGGCACCGGCACGCTGGTGCACGAAGCTGCCAGCGGCTTGTATGGCGAGTTGCAGGCTGGCTCCTTTTTGTTCATGGACGAAAGCTATGCGCAAAACGAGCGCGAACCCGCGCAACCAGGCTTCGAGCACGCGCTGTTCATCAAAACCCAGGTGATCTCACGCCAGGGCGACCGCGCCGTGTGCGACGCCGGTCACAAGAGCCACGCCATCGACTCGGGCATGCCCCGCGTGGCGCTGCTGCCGCCCGAGCGAGCGCTGCGCTATAGCAATGGGGGCGACGAGCACGGGCTGCTGACCACCGAAGGCCCCAAGGCGCTGCTGCCTGCCATCGGGCGCATGCTGTGGCTGATACCCGGGCACTGCGACCCTACGGTGAATCTGCACGACTACATGATCGGGGTGCGCGGCGGGCTGGAGCATGGCACGGTCGAGCGCATCTTCCGCGTGGACGCCCGGGGCGCATTGACCTGAGTGCTTCGGTGCCGGGGCCGTTTTTTCCTTCTACTGGAACCACCTTGCCATGCCTCTTGTCGCTGCACCCTTTTCTCACGGTCTGCGCGGTTTTGCCGCCGTGCAAAGCGTCCTTCTGCTGGCCGGTCTGGTGGCCCTGGGCGTGCAGGCCTCCAGCGCACCACCCCTGCACAGCACCCTGTGGACGGTCACGCTGCTGGCGTCCGCATGGGCGCTGTGGGCGGCACTGCGCAGGCGCATCGGCTGCCTGCAGGCGCTGATGGTGCAGGCCGGGGCGCTGGCCACGGCCACCAGCGCCATGGGACTGCTGCACTGGCATTGGCTGTTCAAACCACTGACCATGGTGATCGCTATTATTTTTGCAGCTTACAGCGCTCACCAGATAAGCGCTAGAGGCCAATTTCTCTCAAATTCCTGGGGGCTGCTGGTGGCGGCGTTGGTGGGTTCGCTGGCGGGCGACGCCTTTCTCATGGTGGAGGGTTTCTTCATCCCCGGGTTGGTGAGTTTTCTGCTGGCGCACTTGGCCTATATCGCCCTGTTCAAACAGGGCGTGCCCTGGTTTTCCCACCGCGGCGCGCTGGTGGCCACCGTGGGCGTGGGCGCCGCAATGTATCTGTTCCTCTGGCAAGGGGGCCTGCCGCCGGCGTTGCGCGTGCCGGTGGCGGTGTATGTGCTGGTGATTGCCCTCATGGCGGCGCAGGCCCTGGGCCGGGCCCGCGCGCTGGGCGACCGTGCAGCGCACCAGGTCGCGCTGGGGGCCTGCATTTTCATGCTGAGCGATGCGCTGCTGGCCACCAACCGCTTTGTACTGCCGCTGCCCCTGGCCCAGGTGGGCGTACTGGTCACCTATTACGCCGCCCAGGCCTTCATCGTGCATGGCACGGTGCGCGGTTTGCTGGCGGGGCGCCAGAGCGTTTGAACGCTTGACTCAGCCAGCGTCGGCCTGCTGGGCCGGATGGGCCGCTTGAAAGGGAGCCAAACTGTCGCAGTGCGCCGCAATGCGCTGCACGGTGGGATACGGTGCCATGTCCACCTGGAAACGCTGCGCATTGAACACCTGCGGCACCAGGCAGCAATCGGCCAGCGTAGGGTTGTCGCCATGGCAGAACACTCCGGTCTGCGGGCTGTGTGCGAGTTGCTGCTCAATGGCCTCCAACCCCAGGGCCATCCAGTGGTGTATCCAGGCAGTGCGCTGTGCATCGCTGGCCTCGAGCGGGCCCGTGAGGTAGTTGAGCACGCGCAGGTTGTTCAGCGGATGGATGTCACAGGCTACCGCCAGCGCCAGCGCCCGCACGCGCGCCCGGTCCAGCGCGGCCAATGGCAGCAGCGGGGGTTGCGGGTGCCTCTCTTCCAGGTATTCCAGAATGGCCAGCGATTGCGTGAGCGTAGCGCCATCGTCCTGCAGGGTGGGCACCAATCCGGCGGGGTTCACGGCGCGGTAGGCGCTCTGGTGCTGTTCGCCACCCTCGCGCAGCAGGTGCACCGGCACAGAGTCGTACGCCAGCCCCTTGAGGGCCAGCGCAATGCGCACGCGGTAGGCCGCCGAACTGCGAAAGTAGGTGTAGAGCCGGAGCATGGCCACAACCCCCTTCAGACCGGGGCCTGTACGCGGCGCACGGTTTGGTCGATGGCGCCAAAGATGCTCTGACCGCTGGCGTCGAGCATCTCGATGTGCACGCGGTCGCCAAAGTGCAGGAAAGGCGTGGCGGGCGCGCCGCCCTCGATGGCTTCGTACATGCGCACCTCGGCCAGGCAGCAGTAGCCCACGCCGCCATTGGCAATGCTCGAGCCATGCAGACCGCCCTGCTTGTTCGATACCGTGCCCGAGCCGACGATGGAGCCCGCCGCCATGGCGCGGGTCTTGGTCGCATGCGCTACCAGTTGCGCAAAGCTGAAAGTCATATCCTCCCCCGCGTTGGGACAGCCGAAGGGCTGGCCGTTGAGCGCGACCCGCAGCGGCAGGTGCAGCTTGGCGTCTTGCCAGGCGTTGCCCAGCTCGTCGGGCGTGACGGCCACGGGTGAGAAGCTGCTGGCAGGTTTGGACTGGAAGAAGCCGAAGCCCTTGGCCAGCTCGGTCGGAATCAGGTTGCGCAGAGACACGTCATTGACCAGCATCACCAGCCGAATGGCCTGGCCGCACTGCGCCACACTGGCCCCCATGGGCAGGTCTCCCATGACGACGGCGACCTCGGCCTCCAGGTCAATGCCCCAGTCCTCGGTAAGTGCGTCAATGGGATCGCGCGGGCCGACAAACGAGTCCGATCCGCCCTGGTACATCAGCGGGTCGGTCCAGAAGGACGGCGGCACCTCGCTGCCCCGGGCCTTGCGCACCAGCTCCACATGGTTGAGATAGGCCGAACCGTCGGCCCACTGGTACGCGCGCGGCAGGGGGGAATGGCATTGCGCCGGGTCAAACGGCTGGGCCCCTGCGGCGTTCCCGGCGTTCAGGGTGTCAGAGACCGCCTGCAACAGCGGTGCGCAGCGGTCCCAGTCGTCCAGCGCGGCCTGCAGCGTGGGCGCCACCTGGGGTACGGCGACGCATTGGGAAAGATCGCGGCGCACGACGACGAGCGTGCCGTCGCGGCCTCCGGCTTTAAGGGTGGCGAGTTTCATGGTGCAAACCTTGGAAAAATCAGGGTGCTGAAACCGTGCACGCCAACATGCAGCAGCCCAACCAGCAGGTGCACAGCACCCTGCCGGTTCAGGCGCGCAGCGCGCGGGCTGGTTTAGCGGGGTTGATTCCGTTTCCAAATCATTCGTGTCTAGGCGCGAAGCCTACGATCAGTGCTGCAGCACGGCAAGGCGAAGCAACAACGACACGGATGGTTTAGAAATGGAATTACTTGGCAGCGAGCTGGTCGGTTACTTCCTTGTAGAGACCCTCACCCACGCTGGGGATGAACATCTTCCACACGGGCTGCACCTTCTCGCGCATGCGGGCGTGCTCGGCTTCGGTCACGTCATTGACGATCAGACCCTTGGCGGCCATGGCCGCCTGGGCCGACTTCTCTTGCTCACGCGCCACGCCACGCTGGAAAGCACGCGCCTCGATGGCGGCGTCCTTCAGGATCTTGCGGTCGCCTTCGCTCAGCTTGTCCCAGAACTTCTTCGACACCAGCGGAATGAAGGCGCCGTAGCTGTGGCGGGTGAGCGAGAGGTACTTCTGCACTTCGCCCAGCTTGAGCGCGGCGATCACCGCCGTGGGCGTGCCCTGGCCATCCACCGTGCGCGTCTCCAGCGCGGTGTAGAGCTCGGGCACAGCCAGCGGCACCGGATTGGCGCCCAGCGCCTTCACCGTTTCCTGCGAAATCTTGGCCTGCACCGCGCGGAATTTCAGGCCTGCGAAATCTTCTACCTTGTTGATCGGGTGCTTGCTGTTGGTGGCATTGAAGAAACCGTTTTCCCAGTACGCCAGGCCGATCAGGCCCTTCTCGGGCAGCATGGCCAGGAGCTTGTCGCCCACCGGGCCATCGAGTACCTTCTCGGCCTGCTGCACATTGGCAAACAGGAACGGGAAGTCGAGGATTTCGTATTCCTTGACCATGCCGGTCAGGGTGGTGGTTTGCGGCACGGTAAATTCAATGGTGCCGCCCTGCAGCGCCGAGGTGACCTGCACGTCGTTGCCCAGTGCTCCGGCGTAAAAACCCTTGATCTTGATCTTGCCGCCGCTCTTGGCGTCCACCAGTTCAATGAACTTGGCCACACCCTGGCCTTGGTGCGATTTTTCAGGCAGCGTGACAGCGAACTTGGCCGTCACCTGGGCCACCGCGGTCAATGGGGCCACCACCGCAAAGCTGCCGGCAAGCGTCAGAGCCATCAGTTGGGAAAGGGCTTTCATGGGGTTGTCTCCTGGGTTGAAAAAGGGAAAGAACACAAAGAATCAGCGCCACCAGCTGGCGGGCACCATGACCAGCGCTGGCCAGAGCACCAACGCCACCAACACGGCCAGCTCGGCCATCAGGAAGGGCAAAACCCCGCGCGCCGCCTGGCCCAGCGTCACCTTGCCAATCGAGCTGACGACGTTGAGCACCACGCCCACGGGCGGCGTGATCATGCCGAGCGAGCAGTTGATGATGAAGATGACGCCGAAGTACACCGGGTCGATACCGGCCTGCTGCACGATGGGCAAGAAGACCGGCGTAAAGATGAGCACGATGGGAATGAAGTCGAGCACCATGCCGGCAAGGAACACCACCGCCATCATTGCCGCAGTGAGTGCAAGTGGATGCTCACTCAATCCGCCGAGCCAGCCGCCCACCTGGCCGGGCACATCGGCAATAGTGATCATGTAAGACGCCACCATGGCCAGAGCAGCGAGCAACAGCACCACGGCCGTGGTGCGCGCCGTCACCAGCAAGCAGTGGTACATGGCGGCCATCGTGAGTTCGCGGTAAATCACCGCACCGACAAACAGCGCATAGACAGCCGCCACCACAGCCGCCTCGGTCGGTGTGAAGATACCGAATTTCAGGCCGCCGATGATGATCACCGGCAGCATCAACGCCCAGAAGCCTTTGCCCAGCAGCGCGAGGCGCTCTTTCCAGGGTTTGCGCGGCGCCACCAGCACGCTCGTGCGGCGCGACACCAGCCACCAGGCGACGACGAGCGCGCCGCCCATCATCACGCCCGGCACGATGCCCGCGAGAAAAAGCCGCGTGATCGACACATTGGCCACCACGCCAAAGAGCAGGAAGCCAATGGACGGCGGAATGACCGGCGCAATGATGCCGCCCGCCGCCATCAGTCCGCAGGCGCGCGCCGGGTCGTAGCCGGCCTGGCGCATCATGGGCACCAGGATGGCGGCGAGTGCGGCGGTATCTGCCACGGCCGAGCCCGAGAGACTGGCGAGCAGGATGGCGGCAAAAATCGCCACGTAGCCCAGCCCGCCGCGCAAGTGGCCGACGAAGGCACCGGCCATTTCGACGATGCGACGCGACAGCCCGCCGGCGTTCATGAATTCACCGGCCAGGATGAAGAAGGGCACGGCCATGAGCACGAAGTTATCGGCCCCGCCGATCGCGTTCTGCACCACGATTTGCGAATCGAACTGGCCCATCTGGAACATGACGGCCACGCCCGAAAGCAGCAGCGCAAAGGCAATCGGCATGCCCAATGCGATGAGCGACAGCAGCGCTCCCAAGAAGATGGCGGCGCTCACCGTGGCTCTCCCTTCTTATCACTGGCGGCTACCTCGGGCATCTTCTCGAGAATGCGATCGCCCAGGTCTTTGGTCAGTGCCGGGCTGCCAGTGCTGCGCAGCGTTTGCCAGATGTTGTTGGCGATGGCCAGCGCCATGCCGCCGCCAAACACGATCGCCACGCCATACAGCCAGCCGTAGGAAATACCGAGCACCGGGTAGCTGTTGCCCAGGTTGATCTGCATCTGCTTCCAGCCGCCCACCAGGAACATGCCGCACGCCCACAACATCAGGCTGCCCGTGAGCACCACCAGGAGTTTGCGTCCGGCCAGCGGCAGGCGCTCCACCAGTGCATCAAAACCGATGTGCGCACGCTGCACCGACGCCAGGATGGCGCCCAAAAAAATCAGCCAGACAAAGAGCAGGCGCGAGAGTTCTTCGGACACCGCAATGCCCGAATCGAAGGCGTAGCGCAGCACCACGTTGCCAAACACCAGCACCGCCATCACCGCCAGGCAGGCGACGATGACGATCTCCAGTGCACGCACGCAGGCGCGCCCAAAGCGTTGGGCCATGGTTGGGTCCTTTTCGGTGCTGCGTCGGGGGGAGGGGCGGTTACTTGGCGTAGCTGCCGTCGTGCATCCAGGCGGCGTGCTTGGGTGCTTTCTTGGTCTGTGCCCATTCGTTGAGCATGTCCCACTTCACATCGTCGAGTTTCTTCATCATCTCCGGCGTGCCGGTGTTCACGGCCAGCTCCAGGCGGTGGCCGCTGGGGTCGCGGAAGTAGATGGACTTGAAGATGGTGTGCTCCGTCGGGCCAATCACCTCGATGCCATCGGCCTCCATGCGCGCCTTGGCCTCCATCATCTCTTCCATGCTGCCCACTTCCATGGCCAGGTGCTGCGTCCAGGTGGGCGTATTGCGGTCGCGGTCCATCGGCGGCTTGGTCGGCAGCTCGAAGAATGCCAGGATGTTGCCGCCCCCGGCATCCAGGAAGATATGCATGTAGGGATCGGGCTCTTTGGTCGAAGGTACTTCGTCTTCGGCAATCGCGAGGATGAAATTCATGTTCAGGTACTTGGCGTACCACTCCACGGTTTGCTTGGCGTCGATGCAGCGATAAGCCACATGGTGAAACTTCTTGATCTTCATGCCTTGTCTCCAGTCGGTGAACCAGTGCCTGAACCAGATTCCGCCGCAGCGGCAGCACGGACACTGCGTGCTGCGGGGCGGTTCGCCAGCCGCGCCTGGGCTGTCTGGCGATGCTTGCCATTAAAAGCCTTTGCCATCTATCATTCAAACGGTATTAATTGATTCACTCATAAGATTTTCCAATGAATGTCAGCTTGCGCCAGTTGCGCGCCTTGGTGGCGCTGGCCCGCACGGGCAGTTTTACCCAGGCGGCGGGTTCCTTGCACATCACGCAATCGGCGCTCAGCGGCCTGATCAAAGAACTGGAGTTGGGGCTGGGCGTGCGCCTGGTGGACCGCAACACCCGCAGCATCAGCCTCACCGAGGTGGGTCGCAGCTTTGTGCCCCTGGTGGAAAAAACCCTGCAGGACCTCGATGGAGCCCTGGCCAGCATTGACGATCTCAAAGCCTTGCGCAAAGGCATGGTGCGCATCGCCGCGCCCCAGTTGATGGCTTGCACCCTGCTGCCCGATGTGATTGCGGCCTACCGCGCCGAGCACCCTGGCGTGCAGGTGCGCCTGACCGACTGCGCCGTCGAGAACGTGCTGATGCGTGTGGCCGCTGGCGAAGTGGATTTCGGCATTGGCCCCGAACGCGCTACCAGCGCAGACATCACCGCCCAGCCACTGTTCGAGATGCCCTTCATGGTGGTTTTCCCCCAGGGCCACGCACTGGAAGCCCTGCCGCGTATCTGCTGGAGCGATGTAGTGCAGCACCCCTTCATTGCGCTGCAGGGCCAGTTCACCGAACGCCTGGCGCTCGATCTGCATGTGGCACTGCAAAAATTGACGCTGCAGCCGAGCAACGAGGTGGCCTTCATGACCACGGCACTGAGCATGGTCAGCGCGCGGCTGGGCATCACCGCCTGCCTGCCCTACGCCACGTCACTGGTGCGGCTGTACCAGTTGCAGATGCGCCCCTTGCACGAGCCCGAACTGCGGCGCACTTTCCAGGTCTATGTGCGCAGCAATACCTCGCCCTCGCCTGCCGTGGAAAAGTTCATGGAATTTCTGTTCGCTTACGTTGCCTCTCACGGCTGGAACGCACCGCAAAAGCAAGCCGATTAGGGAGCTGCCACCACCGTCGCCTGGCTGCCAATGCGTGCCTGCAGCGAGACGGTTTCACCAATCATGATCAGCGCCGGCGGGCACACCTGGTGTGCCACGCCCAAGGCCGGCAGGCTTTGCAGCGTGCCGATGATGCTGCGCTGGTCGGGCAGGGTGGCGCGTTCGATCAACGCTGCGGGCGTACCGGGCGGCAAACCATGCTCGATGAGCTTGGCGCAGATGAGCGGCAAGGTACCCACACCCATGTAGATCACGACGGTCTGCCGGGGCCGTGCCAGCGCGGCCCAGTCCAGGGCGACACTGCGCTCCTCGCCTTCGCCCTGCAAATGGCCGGTGGCAAACACCAGCATGCCTGCATGGTCGCGGTGGGTGAGCGGAATACCCGTAGCAGCCGCAGCACCTTGTGCGGCACTGATGCCGGGCACGGTTTCACAGGCGATGCCTACGGCGGCCAGGGCCTGGGCTTCTTCGCCGCCACGGCCAAAAATATAGGGGTCGCCCCCCTTGAGGCGCACCAGCGACCGGCCCGCCTGTGCCAGTCGCACCATGAGGTCGATGATGCCTTCTTGCGGAAGGCTGTGGTTACTGCTTTGCTTGCCTACATAGATCAGCTCTGCGCTGGCGGGTACGTGCTGCAGCACATCCTTGGACACCAGGTGGTCGTACAGCACCAGGCTAGCACTGGCCAGTACCCGTGCGGCCTTGAGCGTCAACAGCTCTGCATCGCCCGGCCCGGCGCCGACCAGCGTCACGCGGCCCCAGGCGGAGCGGGGCACGGGGGCCAATGCGACGGACGGTGCGTCCGCACCGCGCGGGACGGTACTGTGGACTGGGGGGTGGGGAAAATCCATCAAAACTCCGGAACAAAAAGGCAGACTGTAGGTGGGGCCATTGTCAAAAGCCCTTGCCCAAGTGTCCTTGATGCACATCAAGGACGCATCCAGCCAATGCGGTGAACATCCCTCCATGGTGCCACTATTGTCCCTCCACCCCTTCCGCCTGCACGGCCCCGCTCCCCGCAAACGCAGCGCACTGTGGAAGCCGCTGCTGGGTCTGGCGCTGCTGGCTGCCAGTAGTGCCCAGGCGCAGGCACCCGCCCCTGATGCCGCCCGCCAGGGCGCACTGGTGCGCATGGTGCGCCAGGACTGCGGTTCGTGCCATGGCCTGTACCTGACCGGCGGCCTGGGCCCGGCCCTGACCCGTGCTGCGCTGGCAGACAAGCCACTCGAATTTCTGGCTGCCACCATTTACGGTGGACGCCCCGGTACGCCCATGGCCCCCTGGAAGGCCATGCTGAGCGAGGCGGATGCCCTGTGGATCGCCGGGCAATTGCTCGCCGGTTTCCCTGAACCCTCGAAAGCCCCCCAATGAAACGCCGCGACTGCCTTGCCCTGATGGGCGCATCTTCTTTGCTCGCCGGCTGCGCCGGTCTGCCTGCCGCCACCGGTACGGGCGACCTGGGCGTGGTCGTTGCCCGCGCCACGGGAACGCTGGCCATCGTCAACACCAGCGAACGCAAGGTGCTGGCCGAGGTACAAGGGCTGGGCGACCTCTCGCACGCCTCGGTGGTGTTCTCTCGCGACGGCCGTTACGCCTATGTGTTTGGGCGCGACGGCGCACTCACCAAGGTGGATCTGCTCACCCGCCGCACCGTTGGCCGTGTGATGCAGGCGGGCAATTCGATTGGCGGCGCCATCAGCGCCGACGGCAGCATGGTCGTAGCGCAAAACTACACCCCAGGGGGTATCAAGGCGTTTGATGCCGCAACGCTGACCCTGTTGGCAGACATTCCGGCCGAATATGCACCGGGCAAGCTCTCGCGCGTGGTCGGCCTGGTGGACCTGCCAGGGCGCCGCTTTGCCTACAGCCTGTTCGATGCCGACGAAATCTGGATCAGTGACCTGTCTACCCCCGCGCAGCCGCGCACCACGCGGCTGCGCAACATCGGCCACCAGCCGTACGACGCGCTCGTCACCCCCAATGGCCGCCACTACATCGCCGGGCTGTTTGGCGAAGACGGCCTCGCCATGGTGGACCTGTGGGAGGAAAAGCCCCAGGTGCGCCGCATCCTGGGCGGCTACGGCCGGGGCCAGGAGCCGCTGCCGGTCTACAAGATGCCGCACCTGCGCGGCTGGGCCGTGGCCGGGCGCCGCGCCTACCTGCCTGCCATCGGCCGCCACGAGGTGCTGGTGGTGGACACCGACACCTGGCAGGAGGTGGGCCGCATCCCGGTGGCGGGCCAGCCCGTGTTCGTGATGGCGCGGCCCGACGGCCGCCAGGTGTGGGTGAACTTTTCTGTGCCCGACTACCACCGCGTGCAGGTCATCGACACCACCACGCAGCAGATCGTGCGCACGCTGGAGCCCGGCAAGGCCGTGCTGCACATGGAGTTCACGCCGCGCGGTGAATCGGTGTGGATCAGCTCGCGCGACGACCACCGCGTCAGCGTGATCGACACACAGACCTTCGCCACCCAAGCGACCATGACCATCGATTCGCCCAGCGGCATTTTCTTCACGTCGCGCGCCGCGCGGCTGGGCTTTTGACATGCAAGCCCACGCGGCACAGCGCCTCGCGCTGCTCAACCCCTGGCAGCGCGGCTTTCCGCTGGTGCGCGAGCCTTTTGCGCACATCGGCGCCACGCTGAATCTCTCCGCTGTGGAAGTACTGGACAGCTACGCCCGGCTGCAGAAAGAAGGCGCACTGAGCCGCATCGGCGGCGTGTTCGCGGGCAATGCCGGCGGCGCCGCCCTGCTGGCCGCCATGGCCGTGCCGCCCGAGCGGCTGGACGCTGTGGCAGCCCTCGTTTCCAGCCACCCAGGCGTCAACCACAACTACCAGCGCGAGCACCGCAACAACCTGTGGTTCGTGATGACGGGGCACGACGATGCCGCTGTGCACAGCGCCATGGCATCGCTCGAAGAAGCCACGGAATTGAGCGCCTTGCAACTGCGCATGCAACGCGCTTACCGCATTGACCTGGGTTTCGATCTGCG
>NZ_BAAGQN010000013.1:63076-107052 GCF_054783455.1 Simplicispira piscis | reverse complement strand
TGGTGCCGCGCCCCTTCGACGATTGGGCGCAGGCGCTGGGCCGAACGCCCGCCTCGGTGCTGGCGACGCTGCAGCAATGGCTGGACCAGGGCACGCTGCGGCGCATCGGCGCCATCGTGCGCCACCACGAACTGGGCTTTGACGCCAACGCCATGACGGTGTTCGATATTCCCGACGCCGCAGTGGACCGGTGCGGCGAGGCCCTGGCGTGCGAAACCGGCGTGACGCTGGCCTACCGGCGCGAGCGCGCCGAGGGCTGGCCCTACAACCTGTACTGCATGGTGCATGGCCGCGACCGTGCGGCGGTGCTGGAGGTGATCGCACGCGCGATGGGCAACGCAGGCCTGGCGCACTATCCGCACGAGGTGCTGTTCTCCTGCCGCCGCTTCAAGCAGACCGGCCCCCGGCGCTTCCGCGCCCTGCCCACCGCCACGGCACCGGACGCCGCCCTACCGGAGGTGCTCGATGCTGTCGCCGGATGACGCCCGCCTGCTGGAGCGCCTGCACGGCGACCTGCCGCTGACCGAGCGGCCCTTCGCCGATGTGGCGTTTGAGTTCGGCTGGACCGAGGACTACGTGATCGGTCGGCTCTCGGCCCTGCTGGACAGCGGCATGCTCACGCGCTTCGGCCCGCTGTTCCAGATCGAGCGCGCGGGCGGCCTGTTCGTGCTCGCCGCCATGGCCGTCCCCGAGGAGCGCTACGAGGCCGTCACGGCCCAGGTCAACGCCCACCCCGAGATCGCGCACAACTACCGGCGCGACCATGCGCTCAACATGTGGTTCGTGCTCGGCACCGAAACCCCGGCGCAGTGTGCCGCCGCCATTGAACGCATCGAGGCCGAAACGGGCCTCCCCGTGCTGGACTTCCCGAAGGAGCGCGAGTTCTTCGTCGAACTCAAGCTCCCCCTCACGAGCGGAGTGCAGCATGGCGCTTGACGATTTCGACCGCCAGCTGATCGCCGCCACCCAGGGCGGCCTGCCGCTGGTGCCGCGCCCCTACGACGCCGTGGGGCAACAGCTCGGCGTCTCGGGCCAGCAGGTGCGCGAGCGCCTGGCGCAGATGATCGAGAGCGGACTCATCCGCCGCATCGGCGCCGTACCCAACCACTACCGCCTGGGCTTCACGGCCAACGGCATGAGCGTCTGGGACGTGGACGACGCGCTGGTGGACCAGCTCGGCGAACGCATCGGCCAGCTGCCCGGCGTGAGCCACTGCTACCGCCGCCCGCGCCACCTGCCCAAGGCATCGCCGGGCCGCTCCCAAGATGCCGAGTCCCCCTCGGGGGGAGACGGTGTGCAAAGCACACCGACAGGGGGCATTTACTGGCCGTACAACCTTTTCGCCATGCTGCATGGCCGCACGCGCGCCGAAGTCGAACAGCAGGCCGAGCAGGTGCGCGCACTCCTGGGCGCGGCCTGCACGGGCCACGACATTCTTTACTCCACCGTGATCCTGAAAAAAACCGGATTGCGACTCAAGGAAAGCTGAACCATGTTCCGCATCAGCCAATACATGCGCGAGCTCGCGCAAGCCGAAAAAACCGGCCAGTACCCGCAGGCCGTGCACGTGCGCCGGGGCAGCGGCGGTGCCCCCGGCCCGGTCGTTATTTGGAACCTGATCCGCCGCTGCAACCTGACCTGCAAGCACTGCTACGCGCTCTCAGCCGACCACGACTACGAGGGCGAGTTGTCCACGCAGGAGGTGTTTGGCGTGATGGACGACCTCAAGGGCTACCGTGTGCCGGTGCTCATCCTCTCGGGCGGCGAGCCTTTGATGCGGCCCGACATCTTCGAGATCGCCGAGCGCGCCAAGGCGATGAAGTTCTACACGGGCCTCTCCACCAACGGCACGCTGATCGACGAACCCATGGCCGACCGCATCGCCGCCATGGGCTTCGACTACGTGGGCATCAGCCTGGATGGACTGCGCGAAACGCACGACTTCTTCCGCCGCCTCGACGGCGCTTTCGACCGCAGCCTGGCTGCTGTGCGCTCCCTGCACCAGCGCGGCGTGAAGGTGGGCCTGCGCTTCACCATGACGGCCATGAACGCGCACGACTTCCCGGCGCTGCTCGACCTGATGCGTGCCGAGGCCGTGGACAAGTTCTACTTCTCGCACCTCAACTACGCCGGGCGCGGCAACATCCATCGCGGCAAGGACGCGCAGTTCCAGGCCACGCGCGACGCGCTGGACCTGCTGTTCGAGCGCGCCTGGCAGTCCGCGCAGGAGGGGCGCGAGGAAGACTACGTGACCGGCAACAACGACGCCGACGGCCCCTATCTGATTCAGTGGGTGCGCGAACGCATGCCGCAGTGGGAGGCGCCGCTGCGCGAACGCCTCATCGCCTGGGGCGGCAATTCGAGCGGCGTGAACGTGGCCAACATCGACAACCTGGGCAGCGTGCACCCCGACACCATGTGGTGGCACCACGACCTGGGCAATGTGCGCCAGCGGCCCTTCTCGGCCATCTGGTCCGACACCTCCGAGCCGCTGATGGCCGGCCTCAAGGCCAAGCCGCGCCCGGTGGGCGGACGCTGCGCGTCGTGCCACTATTTCGAGATCTGTGGCGGCAACACCCGCGTGCGCGCCCAGCAGCTCACCGGCGACACCTGGGCCGAGGACCCAGGCTGCTATCTGCGCGACGACGAGATCGGGCTGGAGGCCGGCAGCGATGCACAGCGCGTGGCCCTCACGCCCTTTGGCCACCGCCGCCGCACCATCGACATCCGTGTGGAGGCTGAAAATGCGTAAGGCCCTGCACCACTGGATAGCGACCGCCGCCCGCATGGCCCTGGGCGCCGGGCTGCTGTGGATGGGCGCGGACATGGCCCAAGCCCAGGCGCCTGCCACCACCGCGCCCGTGGACGCCGCTGCACTCTACGGCACGCACTGCGCCAGCTGCCATGGCACGCAGCGCACCGGTGGCATGGGCCCGGCGCTGTTGCCTGAGAGCCTGGAGCGTCTGCGCAAGCCCGAGGCCCTGCGCGTGATCCAGCAAGGCCGCCCCGCCACGCAGATGCCGGGCTTTGCCGACACCCTGTCCGCAGCCGAAGTGACGGCCCTGGCCGCCTGGGTGTACCAACCCGTGACCCCGGCCCCGGCCTGGAGCGACAACGACATTCGCGCCTCGCGCACCGAGACCGCAGGCGCGCGCGATCTTGCGGCCCGGCCGGCCTGGAAGGCCGACCCGATGAACATCTTTCTGGTGGTGGAGGGCGGCGACCACCATGTCTCGGTGCTCGACGGCGACCGCTTCGAGGTCATCCACCGCTTTGCCAGCCGCTATGCACTGCACGGCGGCCCCAAGTTCACGCCCGACGGGCGCTTTGTGTTCTTTGGCTCGCGCGACGGCTGGATCACCAAGTACGACCTGTGGAACCTCACCGTGGTGGCCGAGGTGCGTGCCGGGCTGAACATGCGCAATGTGGCCGTCAGCGGCGACGGGCGCTGGGTCATGGCGGCCAACTACCTGCCGCGCACCGCCGTACTGTTCGACGCCGACCTGCAGCTCGTCAAGCGCTTCGACGCCACCACGCTCGATGGCAAGAGCGCCTCGCGCGTCTCGGCGGTGTACGACGCAGCGCCGCGCCACAGTTTTGTGCTGGCGCTCAAGGACATCCCCGAGGTCTGGGAAATCTCCTACGACCCCAAGGCCGGTCCGATTTACGACGGTCTGGTGCACGACTACAAGATGGGCGAGGCCATCGCCAAACCAGGCTACCAGAACGTACGCCGCACACCGCTGGACGAGCCGCTGGACGACTTCTTCTTCGACCAGAGCTACAAAAACGTGCTCGGCTCCACGCGCCCCAAGCCGGGTGCGGCCGGGGGCGCGCCCACGGCGCAGGTCGTCAACCTGGACGTGCGCCGCAAGATCGCCGAGCTGCCGATTGCAGGCATGCCGCACCTGGGCTCGGGCATCACGTTTGCGTGGAACGGCACCACCGTGCTGGCCAGCCCCAACCTGAAGGACGGCGCCATCGACGTGATCGACATGAAGACCTGGAAAACCGTCAAGACCATTCCCACGCCCGGTCCCGGTTTCTTTATCCGCAGCCACGAGAACACGCCCTATGCCTGGGCAGATTCGATGATGGATCCCAAGTCCAAAGACACGCTGACGCTGATCGACAAGAAAACTTTGGCGCCCATTGCGAGCCTGCGCGAACCCGGCCGCACGCTGGCGCACACCGAATTCACCAAGGACGGCCGCTATGCCCTGGTGAGTGTGTGGGAGGGCGACGGCGCGATCATCGTGTTCGACGCGCAAACGCTCAAAGAGGTCAAGCGCCTGCCCATGAACAAGCCTGTGGGCAAATACAACGTGTGGAACAAGATCACCCGCTCGGAAGGCACGTCGCACTGAGCTCTCCGTCTGCACAGAATTTTGATCGCGAATTCAACAACGAAGTGCATCGTATAAAAGCCGTGGGAGTTCACCGCCTGCCTGACCTAAGCGCTGGTGGCAAATTTCTGCCCGTGCACACTTGCTGTCTTCAGTCGGCCCCAAAAGTTTTTCGTGGGTGCATTGTCCAAACAATTGCCCTTGCGGCTCATCGATGAGCGCATGCCCCAGCCCTTCAAGGCATCCTGCATCTCATGGCTACCGCAGTCGCTGTGGAATATCAATCCCTCTGGCGGCCGGCGCCGCCACCATGCCATGGCCAAGGCATCCTTGACCAGGCTGGCCTGCATGTGCGACTGCAGGCTCCAGCCCACCACCTGACGACTGAACAGGTCGACAACCGCAGCCAGGTGAAGCCAGCTCGCGTCGGTGGCGATATAGGTGATGTCGCCACACTGCAGCTGGCTGGTTACCTCGGGGTTGAAGCACCGCTGCACCAAATCCGGCGCCACCGGCAAGCTGTGCTTGCTGTCGGTGGTCACCATGAACTTGCGCTTGGTCCTGGTCCGGATGCCGTGCTGCTGCATGAGCTTACGCACCCTGTCTTTGCCCACCCGGATGCCACGGGCCAGCAGTTCCTTGCGCATGCGCGGCCAGCCGTATTCGCCCTTGACCTGGGCGTGGATGACACAGATGTGGACCAGCACAACCTCGTCGCTGTGGCGAACGCCAGGCCTGCCAACCATGTCCTGGGGCAGCGCAGCCAGTTGAAGTAGCCGCTGGCGCTGACCTCCAGCACGCCACACGAAACACTTACCGGGTACTGGCGCCTCATTTGGTGAATCCAGGCGTACCTCGCAGCGTGTCCTGCGCGAAGTACGCCGCGGCTTTTTTTGCGATGTCACGCTCCATGCGAAGCCGAGCCACCTCAGCGCGCAAGCGCGCTATCTCCATCTGCTCGGGCGAGATCTTCGCCTCCTTGTCATCGCCACCGGCACTGCTCAATATCCCTTGGCCGCCTGGCGTACCCAGTTACACAGGCTGGCCTTCGGTATCCCCAATACCTTGGCCACCACCGCAATCGCCTGGCCCGCGCGCACCTGACGCACCGCCTCCAGTTTGAATTCCTGCGTGTACTGCGCACGCACCTGCTTTGCTGTCATCTCTTGACTCCTTGTCGGTATTTTTAACAAAGCGAATAACTCCACTTTTTTCAGGAGGCAAGGTCAGTTTGGTACTTCTTCATGAAACCACATGAAGCTTGTCCAATTTCTGGGGAGTCAGTGTTGACGCTAACGATAAATCTGCTATAGTTCTATAAACAAACATTAGTTCTACATAAGAACTTTATTACAAATGGAGACAACTGGCTATGCAGTTGAGTGTTGAAGAATTGGCGAAATGCGCCGCGTCTGCAGAACTGGCCCCCTTGCTGTGCGCCTTGGCAGAAGCGACCGGCGATAGAGCCCTGCTGGAAGAGAGCTTTCGCCCCAAGCTGCAAGCCGAAATGATCGTTGTGCCCGCTGACGGCGGAGTGGATGCCGACGTGGCCAAACGCGCCCGCGAACGGATAGTTGATTCGCTGGCGCGATGGATGGAGCAAGGTCAGCCAGCGCCCGCGAAGGTGATTCCTGTCGACGACCTGATTGCATTCATGACTGCGGGCGATACCGAGCATGCAGCCTTGCTCCGCGAAGAGCTGGGCGGGAAAGTGGCGGGAGGCATGCCAGGCTGGAGCAAAAAGGAAATTGCTCCTGAGCGTGAATTCCAGGTGGCCATCATCGGTGCTGGGCCATCCGGTCTGGGCATGGCATATGAACTAGCACGAGCGGGTGTGAGCTTCACTGTGTTAGATATCAACAGTGATGTGGGTGGCACGTGGTATCTCAACACGTATCCCGGGTGCCGACTGGACACAGGCCGCCTGTCGTACAGCTATTCTTTCGCACAGCGCAAAGACTGGAAGCATTTCTTCACCAAGCAAGAAGATCTGCTGCGCTATTACCAGGAGTTCGCGCAGGACAGCGGTCTTCAGGGCTGCGTGGCTTTCCATAGCGAAGTGGTGAGTGCCGTTTATTCCCCGGACAGCGCGCGCTGGGTGCTTACCATCAAAGATACGCGAACAGGCGAGCAGCGCCAGCAGACGTTCGACGCTGTGGTGAGTGCTGTTGGTGTATTACACCAACCCAAGATTCCGCACTTTGAGGGCGCAGATCAATTTGACGGAAAAGTAATTCACTCGGCACGCTGGCAGCACGACATCGATTTGCGCGGCAAGCGCGTAAGCATCATCGGAACAGGCGCAAGCGCGTACCAAATTGCCCCTGCCATCGCAAAAGACGTCGCCCAGCTCAATGTGTTCCAGCGGTCTGCGCCCTGGATGCTGCCCACTCCTAAATACCACCACGAGGTGCCGCAGGAGGAAAGAACACTGATAGAGAAGCTGCCGAACTTTCACCGATGGCTGCGCCTGTGGGAGTTCTGGCATTCGACCATCGGCAAGTATGCGCTGACCAAGGCCGATCCTGCATGGGAGGACGAAGGGTCGGTATCCGAGCCCAATCAAAGGTTTCGGCAGGACCTCGAAACAAGAATCAGGGCCCAATATACCGATCGAGCGGACTTGGTGGAATCGGTGATTCCCAAATACCCCGTGGGTGCGAAACGTATGCTCCGCGACAACGGTGTCTGGGCCACCACGCTGAAGTCTCCCAATGTAAAGCTGGTGACAGATCCGATCACGCATTTTGTGAAGAACGGCATCGTTACCAGCAACGGAGACGTGCACCAGAGCGACCTGATCATCTGCGCGACTGGGTTTGATGTCAGCAACTACCTAGGTACGTTTGAGGTCATCGGAAAGAATGGAACCAATCTGCGCGAAAAGTGGGGTGACGAAGCGCGTGCATACCTGGGAATAGGTATTCCAGGCTTTCCCAACTTCTTCTGTCTCGCAGGGCCAAACACTGGACTGGTGGCCATTGGTAGTCAGACCTTCATGTCCGAGTGCGGCATTCACTACGTCAGCCAGACTATCCACCACCTATTGAAACACCAATTGCAGACGGTGGAGCCGACGGACCAAGCCTATTCAGCGTTCATCCAATGGGTTGACGATGGGAATCGGGCGATGGCCTGGGGCGCCGCAAAGATCCAGAGCTGGTACCGCAATAGCAACGGAACGGTAGTGGCGAGCTGGCCCTATCCGCTGCTGACATATTGGCAGGCAACGCGATCAGTGGATCCGAGCGCCTTCGCGACACAGCCACTTTGAGTCGCCACTGCATCGCGATCAATCGGCGCTAGACGCCGTTCACTCTTCATGGCTGGCTACTGCCTCCGTAATCGGCGCGTAATCGCTGTGCGACGTTTCCCACAACAACATCCCTAGAGATCACACCATGACATCACTGCAAGAACACTACTTGAAGATCGGACCCGTGCGCACGCGCTATTTCGAAGGTGGCACACGGGGCAAAACAACAGTCATGTTGATTCACGAAGGCGGGTTCGGTGCGGACGCCTTGAACACCTTCGGAAAGATGACCGAGTTTCTCGCAAAGGACTACCACTTGGTGCTGCCCGAGATGCTGGGATTCGGAGGGACCGACAAGGCGGTATTCTTTGGAGAGAACCCCTACGAACCCCGTTTGCGCCATTTGTCCGCGTTCATGGATGTGTTGTCCATGCAGGCCGTGCACGTGGTGGGGAACTCGTTTGGCGGGGGCGTCACGCTGCGTCTCTCGCTTCGCCCCGATACCGCATGGCGCATGCGATCGGCGACCAGCATTGCGGGTACGGGCGGCCCATACCGCACCCCAGAAGGCATGAAGGGCGCATTTGAGTACATCCCCAGTTTGGAGGCTGCGCGGGTGCTAGACACGTGGATTCTGGGGGAGGGTACCCAGGATGAGGAGCACTCTCGCGCTCGGTATGAAAGCAGCATGCGCCCTGGGCAATGGGAATCCATGGCGGCCGGAAAACTGCGCAATCCTTCTTTGCCTGAATCATCCGGCCCCGTCGTGTGGGATTTCCCTGAATCGCTCAAGGGTAGCCGTGTCCCGACACTGCTGATTGCGGGTACCCAGGACCGCATGCTCGAAGCCGGCTGGGAGAAAAAACTGGGCGAGCACATCGCCGATGTGCGTTATGAGTACCTGGAAAGCGGACATTCTCCGAACATTTCCAAGCCGGCACAGACCGCCGCGGTGCTCCAACGTTTCTTCGAAAGCGTCGACTCCGGTCATAGCAGCGAAGCAAGGTAATGAAGCGATCTGATCAACTACCACGGTGGCGTGGATACTTCGCCGCGTCTCCAACGCCTTTCACCGCGTCCGGCGACCTCGATATAGACGCACTCAAGAAGACCCTCGCCTGGTTCCTCGGTGAGGAGCCGCATGGCATTGTGGTGAACGGCACAACGGGTGAGTGGTTTGCACAAACGCTGGCTGAACGCAAAAGTGTGCTCGAAGCGGCGCGGGAGGTCGTGCCTTCAACCCTGCCACTGCTGGTGGGTATATCGAGCATCCTGCCGCACGAATCGATCGAACTTGCGCAACATGCAAAAGTGGCCGGTGCGGATGGACTGTTGTTGACGATTCCGCCGTCCAGAAGGCTGACGCACGCAGAGATTCATCGGTTCTACAGTGAAATAGCCGACCGGGCAGAGCTGCCCCTGTTGATCTACAACGTTCCCGGTGTCACAGGATACGACCTGCCGACAGAACTCATACACGAGCTCATGTCGATTGAAGGGGTCGTAGGGGTCAAGGACAACACACCCTCGCTGACTGCAAGACTGGCCACGATGCGCGCGCTGGGGAAAGACCGCTTGGCGTTTTCCGATGTGCTCGATCCTGAGTCGTTCGACGTCATGGTCCAGGAGAACTTGGGTTGCGGGCAGATCGGAAGTGCTATGCCATTGGGACGCTCCATGGCAGAAGCCTTCGAACAGGTGTGGGCAGGCGATGTGCCAGCGGCAAGAGTGACCGTCCAGCGGTTGAGCCGGTTCAAACGAGAGGTTCTCGAAATGATGGAGCCGGGGCAGCCATGGCACGCCCAGGTCAAAGCAATGCTGTACGTCACTGGCGTTGACGCTGGATACCCACGGGGCCCGTCCCTCTCGCTGCGAACTCAGCCAGAGCGGCTCGAAGCGCTGCGCAGATTGATGTCGCGCTACCTCTGAATCCCCCAGACGCCACGAAGCTGAGGCAAGCCGCACTCCGCGCGCCGATGAATCAATACGCAACCTGTTAGATCCACCATGCACATCTACTTTGAAGCCAAGTTCCGAGCCCAACGTTCAACATTGATCTTCGGCTCATCCCTAGGAGCCGACAGCCGCATGTGGGCACCGCAGGTTGAAGTTCTTTCTGAGACATGGAATACCGTGACCGTGGATATGCGCGGACACGGTCGCACGCCGATCAGCGAGGATCGTCCTTCCATCGAGATGTTGGCTGATGACATCGTAGCGGTGGCGGATCGGCTCGGCGTTCAAGACTTCGCCTTCTGCGGCTTGTCGATCGGGGGCGTGATAGGCCAATGCCTGGCTGCCCGTCATCCGGAGCGGGTGAAATCACTCGTGCTTGCCGCGACGGGACTCACCATCATGACACCGGTACTGTTGCAAGAACGCGCGAACCGCGTCCTGGCAGAAGGCATGCCATGGATTTCTGAGGTCTCTGCGCCACGGTGGTTCACGGAAGAGTTCCGCAGCAAAAATTCGGATGCAGTGGAAGCAAAGATGGCAGCCATGCGCAGCTTGCATCCGCGCGGATACGCCGACGCCTGCATGGCGCTGAGTGGCTTCGATGGTCAGGCCTACGCGGGAAAGATCAAGGCGCCAACCTTGGTGATTTCAGGCGCGATGGACATTGCAACTCCCCCGACATCTGGACGGCAATTGGCCGTTGCCATCGACGGCGCGGTCTATGCCGAAATTCCCAATGCGTCCCACCTCTGCAACATGGAGCAGCCCGAAATCTTCAATCAGCTGCTACAGGAGCACTTGACCCGAACGATGTGAGCAGATGCACAGCATCGTGCCACCGTCGATCAATTTTTCGCCTTCGTCCTCACCCTAAGAAACCGGAGACAGCTATGAAACTGAAATCAGCACTTCTTTCCCTTTTTGCCTGCGCGGCGCTGGGCACCTCGCTCGCCGTCTCTGCCAAGGACGACGCCATTCGCATTGGGACTTTCAATCCTGCCACCGGACCGGCGGCAGCGGTTGGTGACCCGGAGCTCAAGGCTGTCCGCCTGTTCGTGCGCTTGCTCAACGAGCAGGGTGGTGTGGCAGGAAAGAAAATTGAACTCATCGAGTACGACGATCAGTCCAAGTCCGCTTTGGCCGTAAGCTATATGAAGCGGCTGATCGAAAACGACAAGGTGGATATTGTGATCGGAGGCGGTGTCTCCGGCCATGCTTTGGCAGCCGCACCCATTGCAGAAGCAGCTCAAATCCCGTTTGTCGCTATGGGTTCGACGAGCCGCCTCACAGAGCCAGTGCGCCCCTGGGTGTTCAAGGTGGCGGCCAGCGAGTCACTTACAGCGGAAAAGACGTTTGTTCATATGAAGAACCGCGGAATCACCAAGGTGGGACTGTTGTCTTCCACTTCTTCCTTTGGTGCGTCGGGGCAGCAATCGGTGCGTGAACTCGTCAAGAAGATGGGAATGACGCTGGTCGCGGATGAGCAGTACGCAGACGCCGATAAGGACATGTCGCCTCAGCTGAACACCATCCGCAACAAGGGTGCAGAAGCCGTCTACATCTTTGGCATCGGCGCCGGGGTTGCGATCGCTGCGCGCAATCATCATCAATTGCAGATCAACAAGCCACTGTACGTGGCAACCGGCAACGCCACCGACCGCTTCATTGAATTGGCAGGTCCGGGAGCCGAGGGCGCTGTGATGTCCACGATCGCAATGCCTATCGCGTCGCAGCTGCCGGCCACCGACAAGCGTCGTGAATTGGTTGAAACGCTGGTTCGTGAGTACGAGAAGGAATACAAGATCGAAACCTCCGCGTTTGCAGGTACAGGTTTCGACGCGTTGATGATCGCTGTCGACGGCATCCGTCGCGCAGGTGGATCTAAGGATCGCAAGAAGTTGCGTGACGCGCTGGAGGCCACCAAAGACCTGGTCTTGATCAACGGCACCTACACCTATTCGCCGACGGATCACGCCGGCCTCGGTATCGAGTCGGTGTACACGATGCGGGTGAGCGGCAAGAAATTCGTTCCGGAAAACGACAAACCCTGACGGGCTAGTACAGAGCGACACCGCTGAAAGGTCTTAGTATGGACGGGCTTCTGCAGTTGGCGATTTCCGGAATCGCTATGGGATCGATCTACGCACTCGTGGGATTGGGCTATGCGTTGATTTACAACGCCAGCCATGTGGTCAATCTCGCACAGGGTGAGTTTGTGATGCTCGGTGGAATGGGGGCCGTGTCGCTCTATGGGTTTGGCTTACCACTGCCTGTGGCCATGTTCCTCGCGGTGTTCGGAACGACAGTGGTGGGCGTGTTGATGTCTCGCTTGGTCATCGAGCCGCGCCATCGCGAATCCATGTTGTCGCTCATGTTGCTCACGATCGGCATGGGCATCATCTTTCGGGGGATCGCCATCCTGATCTGGGACAAAGAGACGCATTCTCTGCCTCCTATTGGCAGCGGTGAGTTGATCAACATTGCGGGCACTACCATCGTCCCGCAAACCCTGTGGGTTGTCGGATTGATGATCATCGCAGTGTTCGTTGTGGATACGTTTTTCCGCCGCAGTCGTCATGGCAAGGCGATCCTGGCGGCCTCAGCGAACCCCACGGCGGCGCTATTGTTTGGAATCAGCATACGTACGGTACTGCGTCTGAGCTTTGCGCTGTCTGCTTGTCTCGGAGCACTGGCCGGCATCCTTGTCACGCCGTTGACGCTGGCGTCCTACGATTCTGGACTTGGCCTGGCCATCAAGGGCTTTTCAGCGGCCATTATTGGTGGCATGGGCAACGGCCTGGGCGCTGTGGTTGGGGGACTGCTTCTGGGCCTTACCGAGGTGATGGCAGCGGGCTATCTGTCGTCAAGCTACAAGGATTTGATCGCCTTGATGGTGATTCTCTTGGTGATGCTGCTGGCACCCAATGGGATTTTTGGTAAACGACAACTGAACCGCGTATGACATCTCCACTCTTTCGCCCAGAGAGGCTTGGACTTCTTGTCTTGGCCCTCGTCATGCTGGTGCTGCCGGTCGTTTTTTCCGGCAACCAACTATTTTTCAATGTCTCCAACAGCGTCGGGATTAAGGCACTGTTGTGCTTGGGCTTGAGCCTGTTGTTGGGGTTCGCAGGGCAGATTAGCCTGGGTCATGCAGGCTTCTTTGCTGTCGGTGCCTATGGCTCGGCGCTGCTAACAGGTAAAGCGGGATTGCCCGCTGTGGTGGCGATATTCGCTGCGGCATCGGTGGCGGGGTTCATCGCGTGGATCATCGGACGTTCCATTCTCCGCTTGAGCGGCCACTTGCTCGCGATGGCGACGCTGGCAATGGGATCGATGATCTATATCGTTTTGAATCAGCAAGTCGACTGGTTCGGAGGACCAGATGGGATCTCTGTAATGCCGCTATCGGTGGCGGGCTACGTTGTCAAGGGCGAGCAGACTTGGTATGCCGTGATCTGTGCGGTGCTGCTGATTGCCACCTGGTTGTCCTTGAATCTGGTGAATTCGCCAATTGGCCGAGCATTGATAGCCATGAAAGGCTCGGAAGTCACAGCACAGGTGTCGGGCATTGATGTGGCGCGCTACAAGTTGCTGATTTTCGTGATCTCGGCGGTGTATGCGAGCTTGGCAGGCAGCCTGTTTGCTCACTATATGGAATTCATCACGCCTGGTGAGGCAGATCTTCTCTACTCGTTTGAAATTTTGATCGTAGTGTTGCTCGGCGGTATGGGGTCGATATTTGGAGCTATCGTCGCAGCTGCCATTCTCATCTCCATGCCACATCTGCTTTCGCAGTTTCACGACTATGAGATGCTGATCTTTGGCTTGGTGCTCGTGCTTGTGATGATGTTCTTGCCCCGCGGTATTGTCCCGACGATTGTTGAAAAATTCCGTAGGAGGACGGCCCATGCTGCGCGTCAGTGATGTGGAGATGAAGTTCGGTGGGGTCAAGGCTCTAAGCGATGTCAGTTTCACTATTGAAGCCGGATCGATCGCAGCCATCATCGGGCCGAACGGCGCGGGCAAGACCACGTTGTTTAACGTGGTCAGTGGCCTCTACGTGCCCTCGCGCGGGTCCATCACTTGGGATGGCGCTGAGCTGATTGGCTTGCCACCACACCGTTTGGCCGAAAAAGGCATTGCCAGGACATTCCAGAACCCGCAATTGCTAGAAGGCGCGACCGCTCTCCAAACGGTGCAGATTGGTTGCCATATCTCCGCCCACCGGTCACTGCTGGGAGCGTTGCTGAGATATGCGCCCTTCCGGCGAAGTGAAGTCGCTTTGCGCCAGCGCAGTCTGGAACTGCTTGAATTTGTGGGACTTGGGGCGTTCGCACAGGCACCCGCTTCGTCGCTGTCTTACGGTCAGGTCAAGCGGCTGGACATTGCACGCGCGCTGGGTTGCCAGCCGCGTTTGTTGATCATGGATGAGCCTGCTGCAGGCTTGAACGGGGCCGAAACGCAGGAACTAAAGACGTTGATTCAAAAAGTTGCCGCTAGCGGCATCACAGTGGTTCTCGTTGAGCACGACATGAAGTTGGTGATGGAGCTTTCGGAACACATTGTGGTGCTCAATTATGGGCAGGTGCTGACGCAGGGAAAGCCGGCGGAAGTGCGCGCAAATCCGCAGGTGCTGGCGGCATATCTTGGCTCCGATGCACTGGAGGAAGCATGACTTTCCTTGAAGTGAGCAACTTGCGCGCCGCCTACGGGCGCATTGAGGTGCTGCGCGGCCTCTCCATGAATGTACAAGAGGGAGAAATCGTTGCGCTGATTGGCGCGAATGGGGCTGGAAAGACGACTCTGCTGCGTGCGTTGTCGGGCATTCATCCGCTGTCCGGCGGAGAAGTGGTGTTTGCGGGGCAGAACATCTCCCGTGCCTCTCCACGTACGCGGGTGCAAATAGGTATTGCCCAGGTGCCCGAGGGACGCCAGGTTTTCGGCCCGCTCAGTGTCAAGGACAACTTGGTGATGGGCGCGTATGTGCGCGCACAGGATGCCCTGCAGGATGACATCGAGCGCATGTTTCAGCTGTTTCCGATCCTGCGCGACAAGCAGGAGTTGGCGGCTGGTACGCTGTCTGGAGGTCAACAGCAGATGCTGGCCTTTGCGCGTGCAATGATGGCACGTCCCAAACTGCTGCTGTTGGATGAGCCCAGCATGGGGCTCGCGCCAGTGATTGTGGAAGATGTTTTCCGCACCATTGAACAGGTTCGGCGAGAAGGCACCACGGTGCTGCTTGTTGAGCAGAACGCGCACTTGGCTCTACGGGTGGCCGATCGCGCCTATGTGATCGAATCCGGGCAGATGGTGCTGGATGGCAACAGCCACGACGTGCGACGGAACCCGCAGGTGCAACAGGCTTATCTGGGCCTATGATCATGGGTGCTTGAGCGGTCGAATCATTCGATTCGACCGCCGACGAAAGTACGGATGACTGCGATGGCCACAGGAGACCACCGCAGCACGCGCTTAGACTTTCTCCAGCACCATGGCAATACCTTGGCCTACGCCAATGCACATTGTGCAAAGCGCGTAGCGACCCGCATGTGCATGCAAACGGTTGACGGCTGTCGTGACCAAACGTGCACCGCTCGCGCCCAGTGGGTGACCGAGTGCGATGGCACCTCCCCAGGAATTGACGCGCGCATCGTCGTCCTTCAAGCCGAGCATGCGCAGCACTGCCAGACCTTGCGCGGCGAAGGCTTCGTTCAGCTCGATGACATCCATCTGGTCGAGAGACAAACCCGTTTGAGCGAGCACTTTGAGGGTAGCAGGAGCAGGGCCAATGCCCATGATTCGTGGCGCCACGCCGGCCACCGCCATGCCCACCACACGGGCGCGAGCTTGCAATCCGAACTTTGACGCGTTGGCTTCATCTGCCAACAACACGGCACAGGCCCCATCGTTGACCCCCGAGGCGTTCCCCGCAGTCACTGTGCCATCGGGACGCACTACACCTTTGAGTCTCGACAACGCTTCAAGGTTGGTCTCGCGAGGGTGTTCGTCCTGATCAACGACTGCGTGCCCCCCCTTTTTTTGTGGAATGCGGACAGGGACGATCTCGCGCGCCAAATGTCCGGCCTGAATGGCTGCCAGCGCGTTTTGTTGACTGGCCAACGCCATGCGGTCCTGCGCCTCTCGTTCGATACCAAACTCCTGCGCCACGTTTTCTGCCGTTTCCGGCATGGAATTGACACCGTACTTTTCCTTCATGAGTTTGTTCACAAAGCGCCATCCGATGGTGGTGTCATGCACAGCACTTGCACGTCCGAACGCGGTCTCGGACTTGGGCATGACAAACGGCGCGCGGCTCATGCTTTCCACGCCGCCCGCAATCATGAGGCCCGCTTCCCCAGCCTTGATGGCGCGCGCGGAAGTTCCCACCGCATCCAACCCCGATCCGCAGAGGCGATTGATGGTCGCACCGGGTACATCGACCGGCAAGCCTGCCAATAGGCTCGCCATGCGCGCCACGTTGCGGTTGTCTTCCCCGGCCTGGTTGGCGCAGCCGAAGAGCACATCGGTCATTGCTGCCCAGTCAACTCCTGGATTGCGTTCCATCAATGCCACGATGGGGATAGCCGCCAAATCGTCGGTACGAACACTGGACAACGCGCCACCATACCGACCAAAGGGTGTACGAATAGCGTCACAGATGAAGGCTTGAGGAGTGGTCATACGGTGCTTGCATTCATGGTTCTGGAGAAAGTGTGAGTGCTGTCAGACGCAAGCTGCTACTGGAAGTCCAATCATGGCTTCGAGTTCAACTAGGCTCAGACCGGGCACTGTGTCGAGGAGGAGCAAACCCGCGGGCGAGCACTCCAGCGTGCACAAATCGGTATAGACCCTAGAAACGCAACCGATGCCGGTGAGGGGGTAGTTGCATTGGGCAACGATTTTGCAGTCCCCCTTCTTGGTCATCAGATCCATCATGACCCAGGTCTGCTTGGCGCCAACCGCCAAATCCATGGCGCCACCGACGGCTGGTATTGAGCCTGGTTCGCCGGTGCTCCAGTTCGCCAAATCTCCCGTGGCGGACACTTGAAATGCTCCCAATACACAAATATCCAGGTGGCCACCGCGCATCATGGAAAAGCTGTCGGCCTGATGGAAGAAGGCGCCGCCTGGCTGCAGGGTGACGGGTTGTTTGCCCGCATTGATGAGGTCGTAGTCCTCATGCCCAGTTGGTGGTGGTGGGCCCATGCCAAGGATCCCATTCTCGCTGTGCAGAATGATTTCGCGATCTGGAGGAATGTGGTTGGCGATGAGCGTGGGTTGCCCGATGCCGAGATTCACGTAGGCGCCATCGTGGATGTCTTGGGCCACGCGGCGGGCCAATTCATCCTTGGTTCGTCTTTTGTAGTGGATCACACTGGGTCCTTGACTTGAGGTACGTAGTCACGCAACGCGTGTCCCGCTACAGGCTGTTTAACGCCAACAGCCTGAGTTGCCGTGCGTGCCACCTTCACAACGTGACTCACGAAAATTCCCGGTGTAACGATGGACTCGGGGTCCAGTGTCCCCAACTCCACGACTTCATGAACAGAGGCAACGGTAACTTTCGCTGCAGTGGCCATCACCGGGCCGAAATTGCGGGCCGACATTCGATAGGTGAGGTTCCCCCAGCGGTCACCCCGCTCGGCTTTGACCAGAGCCACGTCTCCCCGGATGGGGTACTCCAGCACGTACTGCCGGCCATCGATTACTCGGGCTTCCTTGCCGCGGGCCAGTTCCGTGCCATAACCTGTGGGGCAGTAGAACGCTCCCAGACCCGCGCCTGCGGCTCGCAGGCGTTCCGCGAGATTTCCCTGGGGCACCAGTTCCAACTCGATCTGCCCGCTACGGTAGAGCCGATCAAATACATAGCTGTCAGGCTGTCGTGGAAAGCTGCAAATGATCTTGCGCACCCGCCCCGTATTCAGCAGCGCAGCGAGCCCATGGTCTGCGTTGCCAGCGTTGTTGTTCACCAGGGTCAGGTCGCGCGCGCCTTGAGCAATCAGGCCGTCGATCAACTCGGAGGGGATGCCTGCAGTGCCAAATCCCCCTACCAGAACAGTGGCGCCATCTTTCACCCCCGACAGGGCCTCGGCCACCGACCCCACAATCTTTTTTATCATCGAGAACTTTCGCGCTTTGCTTGTGTAGGTACCTTAGCTATGTTCTAATATAGAACATGTGTTCGTATAAAGAAGTATAGCTCGTCCCCTTATGTTGTCGCAACCGTCGCTACCCCAGGATCCGAAACCAAGTGACAGCTATGTGCAGTCGTTCGCACGAGGGTTGGAAGTAATACGCTCGTTCAGTGCCGCAGCGCCCGAACAGACCTTGACCGAGGTGGCGACCCGAACCGGTTTGACTCGGGCTGGGGCACGCCGCATCTTGCTCACCTTGCATACCTTGGGATACGTCCACTCCGATGGCAAATACTTCCGCTTGAGTCCACGGATCCTGGACCTCGGATTTGCCTATCTGACCTCGCTGCCCATCTGGAACCTCGCAGAGCCGGTGATGGAAGGTTTGGTGGCCGATGTGCGGGAATCGTCCTCTGCAGCTGTGTTGGATGAGCTCGACGTCGTTTATGTGCTGCGTGTGCCAACGCACAAAATCATGCGCACCAGCTTGGGTGTGGGCTCGCGCCTGCCGGCAACCATGACCTCCTTGGGCCGAGTCCTCTTGGCGGGTCTCCCTACAGACGTATTGAGACAGCGCCTCGCAGCACGTCCTCTTGAGCGGCTGACGGCCTACACTACTACCGACACGGATGTCTTGTTGCAGCGTATCGATGAGGCGCGACGGCAGGGCTGGTGTCTCGTGAACCAAGAGCTCGAAGAAGGGCTGATCTCCATTGCTGCGCCGTTGGCAGACCGTACTGGGCGGACCGTGGCCGCACTCAACATCAGCGGGCAGGCCAATCGCACCACTCCCGACGTCATGCGCGAGACATTGCTACCGCACTTGTTGCGCGCTGCGCGTACGATTTCCCGCATGATGGGTGCGCCGGGCGTTTGAATGTAGCCGCTCCCCGCAGCCGGGCAGGGGAATGAACGTAGTCAGTCCTTCAAAACCTCTGCTCCCCGCATGAATGCTAGCTTTTCTGGGTGATCACGGATACTCAGAACTCCCATTTTGAATTCCAATAGATTTCAGTTTCTGGGAAATTTTGATGTTCGCCGACGCTGCCACCGAAGACTTTTCCCGAGCCCGCCTGGATCACATGATTGATCTGCGCCAGCCGCTGGTCGTTCTGGCCTCCTGCCTGCCGTAGCAGCAACTCGAAGCGTCTCTTGCACATCTGCTCTCGCGCAAAGCGCGCACCGGTCTGGCCATGTCTGATTCGGATCTGTTCGGCGAGGCGATGCAGCTGGTGGATCGCAAGTCCAAAGACACGCTGACGCTGATCGACAAGAAAACTTTGGCGCCCATTGCGAGCCTGCGCGAACCCGGCCGCACGCTGGCGCACACCGAATTCACCAAGGACGGCCGCTATGCCCTGGTGAGTGTGTGGGAGGGCGACGGCGCGATCATCGTGTTCGACGCGCAAACGCTCAAAGAGGTCAAGCGCCTGCCCATGAACAAGCCTGTGGGCAAATACAACGTGTGGAACAAGATCACCCGCTCGGAAGGCACATCGCACTGAGCATTTTGCCGGGGCTTCGCCCGGCCGCTCAAAATTTCGATAAAACAGGCTCTGAGGCCCGTCCATCAGGCGTTAGCAGCTATCTATTCAGGAATTCAAACGACCCACGCAGGCAGTGACCGGTCGTTCAGTGAAGACCCGCGCACCAGCTTCTGACCGATAACGTTTCGTGCGCGGGCGGTCGGCAGCTTGCGGGGCCGCGCATGGCTTTCAACATTCCAGCATTTGCTTGCACCACGGTGATACTCTGCTTGAAGCGCTCATGCTTTTTGCCGCCACGCCTGCAAGCCGAGAACCCGCCCGGCCGCGACGATTGCTGCTCCGCAACGGATAAAGATGGCCCCGCAATTCTTCAAAGCCCAGTTCGCACTTTTCCTGCGCAGTCGTCGCGCGCTACGGCATTTCCGGCGGCGCCTGATGCTCGAGTCGCTGGAGACGCACGGCCAAGCCGTGCCGGCGCCACCCGGGTTGTCGTCCTCGCTACGCCAGGCCAGCGAGGACGACACTGCCACGCTGTTGGCCCGCATGGGCAGCCGCGACACCGGTCTCACACAGGACGAAGCCGACACCATCCGCGCGCGCGTGGGGCCCAACGAGGTCGAACATGAAAAGCCCCTCCCCGCCTGGCTGCATCTGTGGCACTGCTACCAGAACCCGTTCAACCTGCTACTGACAGCGCTGGCCCTGATCTCCTGGCTCACCGATGACATGAAGGCCACGGTGGTGATCGGCAGCATGGTGATGCTGTCCACGCTGATGCGCTTTGTGCAAGAGGGTCGCTCGCACCGCGCGGCCGAGCGGCTCAAGGCCCTGGTCAGCAACACCGCCACCGTGCTGCGCCGCAGCGACGACGACCGCGCAGGCAGCACCAGCGCACAGCACGAGATACCCATCACCCAGCTGGTACCGGGCGACCTGATCGTGCTGTCGGCCGGCGACATGATTCCGGCCGACTGCCGTGTACTGGCATCCAAGGACCTGTTCGCCAGCCAGGCCGCCATGACGGGCGAATCGCTGCCTGTCGAGAAACATGCCACTGCAGCCGCTGCGGCCACCCCCGAGGACGGCGTGCTGGACGCCGCCAACCTGGTGTTCATGGGTACCAATATCGTCTCGGGGGCGGCAACAGCGTTGGTGCTGGCCACCGGCAACAACACCTACTTTGGCACCATCGCCACGCGCGTCTCCGCCACCGACCGCGCGCCCACGGCTTTCCAGGCGGGGGTCAACAGCGTCAGCTGGATACTGATCCGTTTCGCGTTGGTCATGGTGCCCATCGTTTTTCTCATCAACGGTTACACCAAGGGCGACTGGGCCGAGGCCTTTTTGTTTGCGCTCTCGGTGGCCGTGGGCCTGACACCCGAGATGCTGCCGATGATCGTCACCTCGACCCTGGCCAAGGGCGCCGTGCTGCTGTCACGCAAGAAGGTGGTGGTCAAGCGGCTCGACGCGATCCAGAATTTTGGCGCCATGGATGTGCTGTGCACCGACAAGACCGGCACGCTGACGCAGGACAAGATCGTGCTCGAACGCCACACCAATGTGTTTGGCGCCCCGTCCGACGAAGTGCTCAAGTTCGCCTTCCTCAACAGCCACTACCAGACCGGGCTGAAGAACCTGCTGGACCGCGCCGTGCTCGACCATGTGGAGCTGCAGACCGAGTTGCGCCTGGCACAGGACTACCGCAAGGTCGATGAGATTCCATTCGACTTCGAGCGGCGGCGCATGTCGGTCGTGGTGTCTGAGCGCGAGCACCACCATGAGCTGATCTGCAAGGGCGCCGTCGAGGAGATGCTGGCCATCTGCACCCATATCCAGGACGCCGACGGCCAGGTGCAGCCACTGGACGCAGCCATGCTGGCGCGCGTGCAGGAGGTGACCGGTGCGCTCAACCACGAGGGCCTGCGCGTGGTGGCCGTGGCGATGAAAGAGGTGCCGCCGCACAAGAGCGTGTACAGCATTGCCGACGAGTCCGACCTGATCCTGGCCGGCTACATCGCCTTCCTCGATCCACCCAAGGAATCGGCCGCCCCCGCCCTGCGGGCGCTGGCCGCACACGGTGTGGCCGTGAAGGTGCTGACCGGCGACAACGATCGGGTGGCCGCCAAGGTCTGCCGCGATGTGGGTTTGAACGTCGATAGCGTGGTGCTGGGCGCGCAGATCGAAAACCTGGACGAACCTGGCCTGCGCCTGCTGGTGGAGCAGCACCACCTGTTTGCCAAGCTCACGCCGCTGCACAAGGAGCGCATCGTGCGCGCGCTGCGCGCCAACGGCCACATCGTCGGCTTCATGGGCGACGGCATCAACGACGCGCCCGCGCTGCGCGCCGCCGACATCGGCATCAGCGTGGACAGCGCGGTCGACATCGCCAAGGAAGCGGCCGACATCATCCTGCTGGAGAAAAGCCTGATGGTGCTGAACGAGGGCGTGGTGGAAGGGCGCAAGACCTTCAGCAACATGCTCAAGTACATCCGCATGACGGCCAGCTCGAACTTCGGCAACGTGTTCTCGGTGCTGGTGGCCAGTGCGTTCCTGCCCTTTTTGCCCATGCTGCCGCTGCAGTTGCTGGTGCAGAACCTGCTGTACGACATCTCGCAGATTGCCATTCCCTTCGACAACGTCGATGATGAGCTGGTGCGCCAGCCGCTGCGCTGGAACCCGCAGGACCTGGGGCGCTTCATGGTGTTCTTCGGGCCGATCAGCTCGGTGTTCGACATCCTCACCTTCGCGCTGATGTGGTGGGTGTTCCAGGCCCAGACGCAGGCGCAGCAAACGCTGTTCCAGTCGGGCTGGTTCGTCGTCGGGTTGCTCACACAGACGCTGATCGTGCACATGATCCGCACACCCAAACTGCCCTTCATCCAGAGCCGCGCCGCCTGGCCGCTGCTGGGCATGACGCTGGCGGTGATGGCCGCGGGCGTCTTTCTGCCCATGGGGCCGCTGGCCGAATACTTCAAGCTGCAGGCGCTGCCGCTGCCTTTCTTTGGTTGGCTGGTCGCCATCTTGCTGGGCTATGCGGTGCTGGCGACGGCGCTCAAGCGCATTTACATCCGCCGCTTTGGCTGGCAATGAGGAGCGATGTGCAAAGTAAATATTTATTAAAAATGGCCTCTAACGCTTATGCAGCAAGCGCTGCTAGCTCACTTTTTTGATTTCCATTCAAGCAGCCGTTGACGGGTGCAACGCAGGCGGAACGCTGGGGACAGGCTCCACACCCTCGGCAATGGCTTCGTCGCGCGCGATCTTGCCGTCCACCAGTTCCACCAACCGGTCGCAGCGCGCCGCCAGACGCGGGTCGTGCGTGACCACGATGAAGGTGGTGCCGCGCTCTTCATGGATACGGCGCAGCAGCGCAAACACCTCGGCCGACGATGCGGTATCGAGGTTGCCGGTGGGCTCGTCGGCCAGCACCAGCGGCGGATTGAGCACCAGGGCACGGGCAATCGCAACGCGCTGCTGCATGCCGCCCGAGAGTTCTCCAGGCCGCTTGTCCATGGCATGGGCCAGGCCCACGGCGTCCAGCAGGCTGCGAGCACGCTCACGCTGCTCTTTGCTCACCCGACCCTCTCCCATCAGCGCAGGCAGCGTCACATTCTCCAGTGCCGAGAAAGCCGGGAGCAGGTGGTGGAACTGGAACACGAAGCCCAGCGTATGCCGCCGCAACAAGGTCAACTCTGCATCCTGCAGGTTTTGCACCGCTTTGCCCTGCAAGTGGTACTCGCCTGTGGTGGCGGGCTCCAGCAGGCCCAGGATGTTCAGCAGCGTGCTCTTGCCCGACCCCGAGGGGCCCATCAGCGCAATAAATTCACCCACAGCCACCTGCAAGTCCAGCCCGTGCAGCACCTCGGCTTCGCTCGGACGGCCGATGTTGTAGCTCTTCTTGATGCCGGAGAGCGCAATCAGCGCATCGGTTTTGGACGGCGCGGCCATGCGGGCTCTCAGATACGGATGGCCTGCGCCGGGTCCAGCCGGGAGGCGCTGCGTGCGGGGGCAATGGCGGCCACCACGCCGCACACGGTGGCAATCACTGCAACCTGCAGCGCCGTGCCAAGCGGCAGGCCAATGGAAAACAGCGGCAAACCGTCGGACCCACGCACAAAACGGGTGAAGACGAAGATGAGCGCCACGGCGAGCAGCAACCCCAGCAGAGAGCCGACTGCGCCCACCACGGCGCCCTGCACCAGAAACACCCGCATGACCTGTCCGCGGGTTGCGCCCATGGCACGCAGGATGCCGATTTCACGGCGCTTTTGCACGACGGAAACCACCAGCACGCTAGCGATGCCCAACACCACCACGGCCAGCACCACGCCGCGGATGATGCTGGTACTGATGGACTGGGCGTTGAGCGCAGAGACAAGCTGGGCATTGCTCTCCTGCCAGCTCTCGATCTTGTAGGGGAACTGTGCGCGCAGATTGCGCGCCATCACCTGCGCCACCCACACGTCGCCCAGCGTCAGGTCGAGGCTGGTGGCGCCGCCGGGCAGCGCCAGCAGGTTTTGCCCGGCGCGCAGTGGCACGATGACGGTGCGGCGGTTCAAGTCCTTCACGCCCAGGTCCACCAAGGCGGTGACGCGCAGCGACTCGCTGCGCTGACCGGTCTGCACCGTGAGCCGGTCGCCCACACGCACGCCCAAGTCCTGCGCCAGCTCGCGGCCCAGGATGGACTCGCCCGGCTCCAGCCGGGCCGTGCCGCTCACCACCTTGCTGCGCAGGCCCACGACGCGGTCATAGCGGTCCAGGTCTACGCCCATGAGCGCAATGGCCTGCACCGCTTCGCCACGCAGCGCCAACCCCGCGCCCGAAACCATGGGCGAAACCCCGGCCACATTGGGCAGGTTCTCAAGGAGCGGTACCAGCGCCTGCCAGTTGGCGACCGAGCGCAGGCGCTGGGCACGCGGCTGGGTTTCGCTGAGCACCGTGGTCCCCGCTGGCGCCAAAGCAGCGGGCAAGACCAGATCGTCGGGGACCTTGAGCGTGATGTGCGCCTGCGCGCCCAGCGTCTTGGCCAGGGTGTTGGACTGCAGGCCATTGATCAGCGCCGAGATATAGGCAATCACCGCCACACCCGCGGCCACGCCCACAATGATCAGCACCGTCTGCATGCGGCCCTCGCGCAGAAAGCGCAGCGCTACGCGGAGCTCGAAACCGGGCCAGCGCAGCATGGGCTTCAGCGCCCCATGGCGTTGGCCATGGCGCCCCCGGCATCTTCGGCCTTGGTTGCCAGCGGTACCGCAGCGGGGCGCCAGTCAACCACATGGGGGCGCACGCGCGCACCGGCCGCCGTACCGCCACTTTGCAGCACCACATCGCCCTCGGCCAGTCCATCCTGCACTTCCAAAGCGCCCAAAGTGCGCAGACCCAGGCGCACACTGCGCACAAGCGCACGGCCGTCCTGCGCCACCAGCACCTCGGCCCGATCACCCTGCGCTGGCGCACGCAGGGCTGATTGCGGCAGCACCAGCGCGGCGTCCATCCGGGCGGTTTCCACCTCGACGGAAAGCGTCATGTCTTCACGCAGAAACGCCGGTGCTTCTCCGGCGAGTGCAAATTTCACCTCGATGGCGCCGCGCTGCGCATCCACTGCAGGTGCCAGACTGAGCACCCGCGCCGCAAAGCGCTGCCCAGGAAAGGCGTCGGCCAACACGGCGGCACTCTGGCCAGGCCGCAACTGATCCAGGAAGCGTTCATCCACCTGGGCGACGAGCTGTGTCGGACCGACCAGCGCCAAACCCAACAACGCTTTGCCGGGCTGCACGATCTGCCCCGGCTCCACTTCGCGCTGCAGCACACGGGCATCGGTAGGGGCGCGCAGCGTGGCCTGTGCGAGGCGCGCCTGCGCCGCGACAGTGGCGGCCCGGGCCACATCCAGCTGGGCCTGCGCCTGGGCCATGTCGGTACCCCCCTCGGCATTGGCCTGCACCTGGGCGCTGGCGCTGCGCACCTGCTCCTGCGCCACGGTGGCTGCGCGGCTTGCTTCGTCGAGCTGCGCGGCGCTGTAGAAACCCTGGGCCACGAGCTGCTGCGCACGCACCAGCACCGCCTGGGCCGCGCGCTGCGTGGCCTGTGCCTGCGCCAGCGCCGCACGGGTCGCCGTGCGTGCGCTGCTGCGCAAGCCGGTCAGGTGCGCCCGCGCCTGGCTTTCCGCCGCCTGCGCCTGCGCCAGTGCGGCGCGCCATTCCTGGTCTTCCAGTTGCACCAGCACGTCGCCCGCGCGCACGGCGGCGCCTTCCAACACGCGCACTTCGGCCACTCGGCCGGTGACGGTGCTGCCCACATCCACACGCGATAGCGTGGCCACCCGCGCTGAAAACTGCAGGGTACGCACCAATGGCGCACGCCGCACCTCGATCACATCCACCTGCGGTCCGCGCAGCCAGGTGGAGCCCGCCAGCACCGATGCGCCGAGCAGCAAAGCCGCGCCAAGCCAGAGTCCGCGCCGAGGCAGCGTCACTTGGCCGCCCCAGCGTCGAACAAACCGTCGGCCCGCTGTGGCGCTGCAACACCGAGGTGCCGGTACGCAGCAAGGGTGGCAATACGCCCGCGGGGCGTGCGCTGCAGAAATCCCTGCTGGATCAGGTAGGGCTCGATCACATCTTCGATGGTGCCCGCCTCTTCGCCAATGCTGGCGGCAATGTTGTCCAGCCCCACGGGGCCGCCGTCAAAGCGGTGGATCACGGCCTCCAGGAGTTTGCGGTCCATCACGTCAAAGCCCTGCGGATCGACATCGAGCATGGCCAGCGCACGGTTCGCCATGTCCAGCGTAATGCGCCCGGTACCCTTGACCTGCGCATAGTCCCGCACGCGGCGCAGCAGCCGGTTGGCAATGCGCGGCGTGCCCCGGGAGCGACGCGCCAGCTCGACGCCCCCTTCGGGGTCCATGGGCGTGCCCAGCAGGGTCGCACTGCGCGTGACAATGCGGGCCAGCTCCTCGGGCGTATAAAACTCCAGCCGCGCCACAATGCCAAAACGGTCGCGCAGCGGGTTGGTCAGCATGCCCGCCCTTGTGGTGGCGCCCACCAGGGTGAAGGGCTGCAGATCGAGCTTGATGGAGCGCGCCGCCGGGCCTTCGCCGATCATGATGTCGATCTGGTAGTCCTCCAGCGCCGGATAGAGGATTTCCTCGACCACGGGCGAGAGCCGGTGGATCTCGTCAATGAACAGAACGTCGTTCTTCTCCAGGTTGGTCAGCAACGCCGCGAGGTCCTTGGGCTTTTCAAGCACCGGCCCGCTGGTCTGGCGCAGGTTTACGCCCAGTTCGGCTGCAATGATGTGCGAGAGCGTCGTCTTGCCCAGCCCCGGCGGGCCAAACAGCAGCACGTGGTCCAGCGCCTCACCCCGGTGGCGCGCCGCACCAATGAAAATCTCCAGTTGCTCACGCGCCTTGGCCTGGCCCACGTATTCCTGCATCAGCTTGGGCCGCAGCGCACGCTCGATGGCCTCTTCTTGCGGCGAAGTGGGCGCTGCAGACACCATGCGCTTGGGGGGAGCGGGGGCGAAGTCGTCGGTTTGGATGGTCACGGCGCCAGAAAATTAAATTGAAAATATTCGTCTACGCAAAAACATGTCTCTGCGCAAGGAAAAAATACTTTGGTACGGGAATCCACCTACTTGTACGAACGTAATTTTTTGTAATATAACCTTGGCGGAAGACCATCGATCATATTCACAAATTCCGCTGCGCTTATAAACCCAACAGAGAGAGGACGTTATATTATGAAATATAAAAATATCTTTTACACTTGCATCGCTGCATTTTCTACAATGTCAGCACATGCCGATCTCCTGAACATCAGCAGTACTTCACTGCAATCCACCAATCAGGAAGCCATTGCTTGCACCATCATCGCGAATGGTGGCCCAACTTATGAGGGCTTCAAGGTTCTTGTGGCGTATTCCGAATCCACCGGACCCGATTCCAACCCAACACTCCATGTAGATTCATTGAGATCCAGAATTAGTTATTCAAATGGAGATTGGCGAGGCACAGGGTATCTCAATAATGAACCCGTTACCAACGGCGCCGATCTCGCAAATCTGTACGCCGGGACACTCGGAAGAACCCCGGGACGTTCCACAGACTCTGCGCTGCTGTTACTTTTCTCACCCGGAGATGCTGTGTGTGCTTTTTCCAAGGAAGTCAGCTCCAGCAGCCTCAAAGGCGTCAGTGTCTCCATTACTGATATCACATCCAAAATACAGGGAGTTCGCAGCACATCTACCAGCGAATCATTTTTATTGCAAAAATTAGTTTCTATGCAACAGAAGATAGCACCTACAGAATAATTCACGACAGTGCGAAATTAATAAGCTAATTTTGTACCATCGCTCCACAAAAATCTTAATTCATGCTTGAGACTCGAAGTATTTTCAAAATACTTTCGAGTGCTCGGGACGTATTGCTGTCACTGGCTGAACCACCAAGCCATTGACTAAGATTTTCGTTATAGGCCACGTCAAAACGGCCATACACATCAAACGATGTACCCATGGCTGTGCAAGAAGCCGCGCCGCCATACAGCGTTCCAATCACATGGCGCCTGTCGCCCGAAAACAGTGCCGAGCCACTGCTGCCCCCCTCAGTTGATCCCTGGCTCCAGGCTACGCGCTGAAAGTTGCCGCTCGTACCACTGCAGCTGAACTGGGTGTCCCCTGTCGTGGTGCACCCGATCTGGCCCAGCACACGCCCCTTGCTGATTTTCAGCAAATCTCCACGGGGATGGTGCAAACCGGCAACCGCCGCCCCTGTTGCCGACTCTCCAAGCGATGCATCCCAGCCGGCAAAAAAGGCGCCCGCCGGTGGGGCATCATTCAATCGCATCAAAGATACATCTGTGCTGTTGCTGGCACTCAGCAACACAGCACCGTTATAGAGCTTGCTGCTAGCACTCGACAGCGACCGACTGTTACAGCTTGGCGAGCGATAAAACCAATCTGTTTGGATCGTCGATGCCACTGTCTGGTTCGAGATGCAATGGCTTGCACTTAAAAAGTACGGGATCCCTGAATTTTTGGAGTCGTTAAGCAGCGTACCTGTGCACAAATAAGTACGCCCCCCATTGTTGAACAGCATGCGTGCAACTGCATTTCGCTGATTGGCATAGGTGTCATCACAAGTCGCATCCAGATGGCAGTCAGCAGATTCATTGATTTTGGCCTGCCCTTCCGGCTCGCCAAGCAAATTTAGCTCACTAAAGATATGCGACAAGCGCGGCACAGAAATTTTGAGTGCCGAAGTGTCCGCGTTCACTGGTAATTCGACTTCCAAAGTCACCTCTTCCGAACCCAAATCGGGAGTCCACCAAGTCCGCGCTTCTTTACTGCTGTCTCCTGCATTGACATTGCCCTGGATACGCTGCAACAACTCCTCCCCCGTGATCTGGAAGACGATGCTGTTGCGCTCCTGGCTGTAGATGCGCAGTTTGGCAGCACCAGGAAGGGCGTCTATCTGTACTCCCAAGCGCAGACCTTTCGCATCCTGTGCGGTGAAACTGACCGCCGCAACCTGCCCCCCTGCAGGGGTTCTATTCCAGCGCAGATGCTGCAGGGTCTGATCCGACGTACTGGTCACCCCAATATCGCGCCCTACGCCTACCAATTGCCGACCCCCCTCCGTCGACACCAAGCTTTTAGACGCTTCCAGCGGCCCCAGCATCACACGGCTTGTCGTCGTCACCCAGACCGCCTCGCGGGACTTGACCATGGAGGGCAAGGCAGCCCCTGGCTCCGACATTGACCGCCCCTCGACCCGCAGCACCGTCGCTGATGGAGGCTCCGCCCCCTCAAAGCTACCGCCACAACCGACCAGTGCGGCCACCAAAAATGCAACGGCCGCGGAACCCGCACGTTTCCAGTTATTCATCATTTTTCGTCCCGTTATTGCCATTATTTCGCCAACGCCTTCAGCGCCAGCTTGATCCCCTCGCTCACTCCCACATCACCTGGCAAAGCCTTGAGCGCGGCGGCCGCTTCTTTGTCGTTGTAGCCCAGCGCCAGCAAGGCCTGGAGAATATCGGCCTGCGCTTGCGTGCCTGCGTGCGTACGCACACCATCCATCTCAGCCCCCAGCTTGCCCTTGAGCTCGAGCAGCAGGCGCTCTGCGGTCTTCTTGCCGATGCCCGGCACCTTGACCAGGCGACCGGCCTCCTGCAGCGTGATCGCCTGCGCCAGATCCTGCACACCCATGCCGCTCAGAATGGCCAGCGCCGTGCGCGGGCCTACGCCCGATATCTTGATCAGCTCGCGGAACGCCGCGCGCTCCGTAGCGGTGCCAAAGCCGTACAGCAACTGCGCATCCTCGCGCACGATGAATTGCGTAAGCAGGCCCACCTGCTGCCCCACGGCAGGCAGGTTATAGAAGGTGCTCATGGGCACCTGCACCTCGTAACCCACGCCCGCGCAATCCACCAGCACCTCGGGCGGGTTCTTCTCCAGCAGGGTGCCGGTCAATTTGCCTATCATTGAAGTCCTTTGTCGCCGTTCGGCGCATTCCGACGGAATTATCAACGTGATCCTGCGCCACACCTTCACTCCCCACAACAACACCCGCCTCACGCACCTGTGCGGGCCTGCCGATAGCCACTTGCGCACGATCGAAGCTGCGCTTCAGGTCAGTATTGCCCACCGGCACGAGCAGTTCAAGGTGGATGGCCCCAAGTCCCGCGCTACGCAGGCCCTGGAGGTGCTGCAGGCGGTGTACGAGATGGCCGAGCGCCCCATCACCGAAGAGCACCTGCAGCTCATGCTGGCAGGCGATGGCGCCATCACCGCCGAAAGCGAAACCGCCCCTTCCCCGCTGGCCACGCGCCGCGCCGACCTGCGGGCGCGCACGCCCACACAAGCCCTGTACCTGGACAACATTGCCACGCACGACATCACTTTCGGGATTGGCCCAGCCGGCACGGGCAAGACCTATCTGGCCGTGGCCTGCGCGGTCGATGCACTGGAGCGCAGCGCCGTGCAGCGCATCGTGCTCACCCGCCCCGCCGTGGAGGCGGGCGAACGCCTGGGCTTTCTGCCCGGCGACCTGGCGCAAAAGGTGGACCCGTATCTGCGCCCGCTGTACGACGCGCTGTACGACCTGATGGGCTATGACAAAGTGCAAAAGGCATTCGAGCGCAACGCGCTCGAGATTGCCCCGCTGGCCTTCATGCGCGGGCGCACGCTGAACAACGCTTTCGTCATCCTCGACGAAGCGCAGAACACCACGCCCGAGCAGATGAAGATGTTCCTCACCCGCCTCGGCTTTGGCGCCAAGGCCGTGGTCACGGGTGACGTGAGCCAGATCGACCTGCCCAAGGGCGCCATGAGCGGCCTCATCGACGGCGAGCGCGTGCTCAAGCGCGTCAAGGGCATTGCCGTCACGCGCTTTACCAGTGCCGACGTGGTACGCCACCCGCTGGTCGCTCGCATTGTCGATGCCTACGATGCCCAGCGCACCCGCCCAGCGCCACGCACCTGAATTCGATTACTACATTTTTCATAGCTGTATGCGCTTGCATATAGGGCGCCAGAGGCCAGAATGACACTTAATCAACTCACCCTGTCGCTGCAGTTCGGCCGTTTTGACGACGTCGCCGCACACCGCGCTGCACTGCCGCGCCACAAGGTCACGCGCTGGATTCGCCACGCCCTGGCACTGGACGCCGAGATCACCGTGCGCATCGTCGATGAGGAGGAAGGCCGCCAGCTCAACCGCGACTACCGCCACAAGGACTACGCCACCAACGTGCTCACGTTCGACTACGCGCAGGAGCCCCTGGTGCTGGCCGACCTGGTGCTGTGCGCCCCCGTGGTCAAGCGTGAGGCGCGCGAGCAAAACAAAACGCTGGAAGAACACTACGCCCACCTGCTGGTGCACGGCACGCTGCACGCCCAGGGCTGGGACCACGAAACCAGCGAGCAGGACGCGCAGGAGATGGAGGCTTACGAGACCGCCATCCTGCAGGAACTGGGGTTTGCCAACCCTTACGCCGCCTAACACAGCGCGGCAATGGCACCATCCCTCAGAACGTGTTCAATGTCTTTTGGAGTCGCACAAGTACCTTTTCGGGATGGGATGCAAGGCGCAGTGCGCCGTCCATAGCCCGGCTATGGACAAGCGCTGCAACGCCGCAGACCGCCCGAAAAGGCACTTGCCCCAAGGGTTGGAGTGAAATCGGGCGATTGGGCGCCCCATCTGCTGGCATGGGCACGAGCCCATGCGGCGCATCTGGGCCACCCACTCATCCCGATTGCACTCCAATGCGATCTACCAAAAGACATTGAACACGTTCTCACATAGCAATACAACCTTATTTGCTATTAATAAGTCGAGATATTGGGTCGTTTTGCACCTAATATGCACCCAAACGACCCAAGACGGCCCCTTCGCCACAACCTCCATGTACGACACCGCTCTGCTCCTCACCGCCGCCTTCGTCGCCGGTGCCCTCAATGCCGTTGCCGGAGGCGGCAGCTTTCTGACACTGCCCGCGCTGGTATTCACCGGCGTGCCCCCTGTGGTGGCCAACGCCACCGGTACCGTGGCGCTGCTGCCGGGCTACGCGGCGGGGGCCTGGGGGTTTCGGGAAGACACGCAGCCGCCGCCGGGACTTTCCATGCCGCGTCTGGTGCTGCTCTCGCTCATCGGGGGTGCAGCGGGCGCGGGGCTGCTGCTGGTCACATCCAACGACATGTTCTCGATCATCGTGCCCTGGCTGCTGCTGGCTGCGACGCTGCTGTTTGCCCTGGGGCCCAAGCTGCGCGAATGGACGGCGGGCGGTAAGCCGTCCACCGCCAAGGCCACGGCTGGCGTGCTCATCGTCGCCGCCTATGGGGGCTACTTCAACGGCGGGCTGGGCATCTTGCTGCTGGCACTGTTCGGGCTGCTGGGGCAAACCAATCTCAACGCCATGAACGGGCTCAAAAACTGGGTCTCGGCCCTGCTCACCGCCATTGCCGTGGCTATTTACGCCGCAGGCGGCGTTGTGCTGTGGCCCCAGGCGCTGATGATGATGGTGGCCGCCACGCTGGGCGGCTACGGCGGCGCCCGCGTGGCCCGGCGCATCCCCGCGCCCTGGCTGCGCGGGGGTATCGTGCTCACCGGGCTGGTGATGACGGCGATCTTTTTTTATCGCCAGTAATTTCCAGCAAAAATAGCTTCTAGCGCTTATAGGACAAGCGTGAGCAGCTATCTTTTTTCATTCAAACACCCGCTGGAGCCATGCGCAGCGGTATCGTCACCGGCCCGTCATTGACCAGGTGCACCTGCATCTCGGTGGCAAAGCGCCCGGTCTGCACCACGGGGTGGGCAGCGCGGGCCTGGGCAACGAAGTAGTCGAACAGCCTGCGCCCGTCTTCGGGGGCTGCGGCCTGCGAAAAGCCTGGGCGGTTGCCGGTGGTGGTATCCGCTGCCAGGGTGAACTGGCTGACCAGCAGCAGGCCGCCTCCGATGTCCTGTACGCTGCGGTTCATCTTGCCGGCATCGTCGCTGAAGATGCGCAGTTTGAGCATTTTTGCCAGCAGCCGGTCGGCCTCAGCCTCGGTATCGCCGCGTTCGGCGCACACCAGCGCCAGCAGGCCCGCACCGATGGCGCCCACGGTCTCGCCCGCCACGTCCACGCGCGCCTCGCGCACCCTTTGCAAAACAGCGATCATTTCAGTGCTCCATCGTTCAGTGTGTCACCCGGCGGATGACACCGGCGCGGCCCAGGCCAGGGCTCCCGCGCAAGGGCCGCCCCGCCGCGCTAGGAGCATTCCCCTGCCCGTATCGCGCAGCGATACGAGAGCGGGGGGAAGGCACGCGGCGCCTCAGGGGGGCGTCGCATCACACATCCTTCAGGTCGTCGAAATGGGCTTCCACATCGGTGGGCAGCAGCTCAATGGTGGCGCGCAGCAGATGGGCCGGCGTGAGCCAGGGGCGCGTGGAAGATTCTATGGAAGACATGGCCTCGGATTACACCAGACCCGCAACCCCACCCCGTGCCAGAATCGCCGCCATGAACAAGGCATGGCATCACCGCACCGCCGCCGCGCTGGCCTGCATCCTGGCCGCCGGCGGTGGTGCCGGGTGGCTGGCACACGCGCGCCTGCTGCAATTGCAGGCGGCGTTCGAGACGGACGCGCGCATCGTCCACCGCCTGCTGAGCCAGCGCGCGGTGCAGCACGACGCCATCCTCTCCACCCTGGCGCTGCTGCAGCCCGCCGCGCCCGAGCAGGGCAGCGCCGACGCCGCCCTGCCGCGCCTGCCCTCGGTCTACCCGCAGATCCTCGACGTGCTGCGCCGCCCGGCCGGCGGCGCCTGGCCCGCCGCAGCGCCCGGTCTCGACGCGGCCGAGGCCGCATCGCGCACCACAGGCCACGCCGCACTGGCCCGCCCCGACCTCGCCGCCGGACGCTACCACCTGGTGCTGGCCAGCACGCCCGCCAGCTACGCCCTGCACATCGACCTGCACGCCACCGTGCCGCAGGGCGAATGGCCCATGGACCGTTCCACCAGCCCGGTGCGCGTGACGCTGGAGCACGCAGGCCAGACCTTCACCGTGCAGCCCGGCCGCACCCCGGCGCGCGGCTGGGCCTATGGCTTTCGCAAGACCCTGGCCTCGCCCAGCCAGCCGCTGGACGTGGTGGCGCTGCGCGTGGTCGGCTGGGACGAGCTGCCCTGGCTCGCCATGCTCGGCTGGTGCGCCTTCACGGCCGCCGCCGCCGTCGCCGGGCGCGTGCTCTGGCGCCACCGCGTGGCGCGCCGGCGCGCCGAGGAGCTGCTGCGCCTGGGCCAGGTGGCGCGCCTGAACACGCTGGGCGAACTCGCCGCCGGCATGGCGCACGAACTCAACCAGCCCCTCACCGCGCTGCTGTCAGGCACGCAGGCCGCACAGCGCCTGCTGGGCGACGACCCGCCCGACCTGGACACCGCCCGCACCGCCATGGCCCGCGCCGTGGAACAGGCCCGCCGCGCCTCGGACGTGGTGGGCCGGCTGCGCCGCCTGGTCGAGCGCCCCGACCTCGCCGGCCAGGCGCAGCCGCTGCAGCTACCCGCCGCCGTGCACGACGCGCTGCACCTGCTGGAGCCCGAATGCCGCGCCCGCGCCGTGCTGCCCGAGGTGCATGCCGAACCCCATCTACCCGCCGTGCTGGCCGAGCCCGTGGCCCTGCAGCAGATCGTGCACAACCTCGTGGTGAACGCGCTGCAGGCGCTGGAACAGGTGCCCGCCGCCGAGCGCCACCTGGAGCTGCGCCTGGCCATGCCCACCCCCGGCCTGGTCCAGCTCACCGTGCGCGACCACGGCCCCGGCATCCCGCCCGAGGCCCGCGAACACCTGTTCGAGCCCTTCTTCACCACGCGCGCAGGCGGCCTCGGCCTGGGCCTGCCGCTGTGCGAAAGCCTGGCCCAGGCCATGGGCGCCAGCCTCCAGCTCGCCCCCGGCAACGGCCGGGGCGCGGCCTTCGTGCTCCTGCTGCCCGCCGCCACGCCCATGCCATGAACGACAGCGCCTCCTCCCTCTCGCCCCTCATCCACCTCGTGGACGACGATGCCGCCGTGCGCGAGGGCCTGGGCCTGCTCATCGCCACCGTGGGCCTGCGCGTGCAGGCCTGGGCCGACCCGCAGGCCTTCCTGGCCGGGTTCGACCGCGCCAGCATCGGCGCCATCGTGCTCGACGTGCGCATGCCCGGCACCAGCGGCCTGGCCGTGCTGGAGCAGCTCCAGGCCCAGGGCGCGGACCAGCCCGTGGTCCTGCTCACCGGCCACGGCACGGTGGACATGTGCCGCCGCGCCTTCAAGGCCGGCGCGGCCGAGTTCCTCGAAAAGCCGGTGCATGACGAATTGCTCATCGAGGCCCTGCAGAACGCCGTGCGCCAGCATGTGCGCTCGCGCGAACGCCACCAGGCCGACCAGCAGGCGCGCGAGCGCCATGGCCAGCTTTCAGCGCGCGAACGCGAAGTGCTGGGCCTGATCGTCGAGGGGCTGACGAACAAGGAGATCGGCCGCGCGCTCGCCCTCTCGCCCCGCACCGTGGAAACGCACCGCGCCAACCTGTTCGCCAAGCTGGGCGTGGACTCGCTGGCCCAGCTGATCCGGCGCTACGCCGCGCTCGTAGATACCCACCCAGACCCGTGAAACACTGTTGACTTCACCAGTGGCCGCCGCGCAAGGGCCGCCCCGCCGCGCTGGTGGCGTCCCCCTTCCGCATCGCGCAGCGATGCCAGAGAAGGGGCTGAGGGGCGCGGCTCCAAGCCTGCCTGCGCAGGCTTGGACGTCCCCGAAGGGTTGCCGTCTCTGGCGGCTGCATGGAGGCGCGCAGCGCCACAGGGGGTTGCCTCCTCAGTATTTCTACGGAGCCGCGCGCGTAACCGTCCGCATGGCGCCGCGCGGCGGCTTTTTCTACAGTTCTCCCACGGCGCCACAAAGGGTGGCACCGCCCCCAAAACCCCGGAGAACACCATGCACCACATCCTCAAAACCACCGCCTTCGCCCTCGCCTTCATCGCCACGGCCGCCAGCGCCGAAGGCGTGCGCACCGAGCGCAACATGTCGCTCGACCTGGCCAACCAGATCGCCGCGCACACCGTCGCGGCCTGCACCGCCGGCGGCTACAACGTGACGGCCACCGTGGTCGACCGCGCCGGTACCGTGCGCGCCGTGCAGCGCGCCGACAACGCCGGCCCGCACACGCTGGAGGCCAGCCGCCTGAAGGCCTACACCTCGGCCTCGGCCAAGAACACCACGCAGGCCATCATGGAAGGTGCGCAGAAGAACCCCGCCGCGGCCAACCTGGGCCAGATCCCCGGCTACCTGCTGCTGGGCGGCGGCGTGCCGGTGAAGGTGGGCAACGAGGTCATCGGCGCCGTGGGCGTGGGCGGCGCGCCCGGCGGCCACCTGGACGAGCAGTGCGCCATGGCGGCCATTGCCAAGGTCCAGGACCAACTGAAGTGAAACAACCCCCTGTGGCGCTACGCGCCTTCCCCCTTCTCTGGCATCGCTACGCGATGCGGAAGGGGGACGCCACCAGCGCGGCGGGGCGGCCCTTGCGCGGTGGCCACTGGCCTGGGCAGCGCCAGTAGCCAAGGCCGCAAATCCTGTGCAGCACAGGGATGATGAATTGAGAGGAATATGCCGTGTTTCGATGCCCTACCTTGCCGCTGGCACTGACCGCCGCACTGCTGCTGACGCCGCTGGCACAAGCCCAGGTGCCGCCCACGGCCAGCGAGATCGCCGCCTACCAGGGCCTGCACGCCGCCGACACGGCCGCACTGCAGCGGCTGCTGGCCGGTCGGCCTGACGTGAACGCACGCGATGCCTACGGGCGCACGCCGCTGCACGTGGCCACCTTCGCGCGCCAGCGTGAGGCGGTGCGCCTGCTGGCCCAGGCCGGTGCGGCGCTCGACCTGCTGGAGAACGACCGCTACGACGCAGTCACCATCGCCGCCGTGGCCGATGACGAGGACACGCTGCGCCTGCTGCTGCAGCTGGGTGCCAGCGCCAAACAGGTGACCAGCCGCTACGACGGCACGGCGCTGATCGCCGCCGCCCACCTGGGGCACGCTGGCGTGGTGCGCCAGCTCATCGCGGCCGGGGCGCCGCTGGACCATGTGAACAACCTGCACTGGACGGCGCTGATCGAGTCCATCGTGCTCGGCGACGGCGGCGCGCGCCACCAGGCCACGCTCCAGGCGCTGCTGGACGCGGGCGCCAGCACCCGGCTCGCCGACCGCCACGGCAACACGCCGCTGCAGCTCGCGCGCCAGCGCGGCTACGCGGCCATGGTGAAGATGCTGGAGGGCGCGGGCGCGCGCCCATGAGCCCGTAGCGGGGCGTGAATGCTATTTAATTAATAGCTTTTTACGCTTGCTGGATATGCGCTATAGGCCAATTTCATTCAAAAGATTCGCCGTCGCTCACCAGCCGCGCCTTGACGCTCTTGCCCTTCACGCGGCCGCTGTTGAGGCGCTGGGCGGCCTGGGCGCCAATGGCGCGGTCCACCGCCACGTAGGTAGAGAAGTCATTCACGTTGATCTTGCCGACCTGTGCACGCGTGAAACCCATCTCGCCGGTGAGTGCGCCCAGCACGTCGCCCGCGCGAATTTTCTCCTTGCGCCCGCCGATGATCTGGATGGTGACCATGGGCGGCACCAGCGGGCCGCTGCCCGTGGGCGCAAGTTCGGCCAGCGGGTGCCAGAGCGATTCACGGCCCTGCAGTTGCTCGATCTTGCCCACGCTGCCCATCTCGTCCATGCTGGCCAGATTCAGCGCCAGGCCCTCGGCGTCGCCCCGGCCGGTGCGGCCGATACGGTGGATGTGCACCTCGGGATCGGGTGTCACGTCCACGTTGATGACGGCGGCCAGGTCGGCAATATCGAGCCCGCGCGCCGCCACGTCCGTGGCCACCAGCACCGAGCAGCTGCGGTTGGCAAAGCGCACCAGCACCTGGTCGCGCTCGCGCTGCTCCAGTTCACCAAACAAGGCCAGCGCGCTGTAGCCCTGCGCCTGCAGCACGCCAACGAGATCACGGCACTGCTGCTTGGTGTTGCAAAACGCAATCGACGACTCGGGCCGGAAATGGCCGAGCAGGAGCGACACCGCGTGCAGGCGCTCGCTTTCCTTCACCTCATACCAGCGCTGCGCAATTTTGGTCGCGCTGTGCTGCGCCTGCACCGTGATCTGCTGCGGGCTCTTCATGAACTGCTGGCTGAGCTTGGCGATGCCTTCCGGGTAGGTGGCCGAGAACAGCAGGGTCTGGCGCTCTTTGGGGCACTGGCGCGCCACGGTGGCGATGTCGTCGAAGAAGCCCATGTCGAGCATGCGGTCGGCCTCGTCGAGCACCAGGGTGTTGAGGGCTTCGAGCGTCAGGTGGCCGCGCTCCAGGTGGTCCATCACGCGGCCGGGCGTACCCACCACAATGTGCGCGCCGTGCTCCAGGCTCAACATCTGGCCGCGCAGCGGCACGCCGCCGCACAGGGTCACGACCTTGATGTTTTCCTCGGCGCGTGCCAGGCGGCGGATTTCGGTGGCCACCTGGTCGGCCAGCTCGCGCGTGGGGCACAGCACCAGCGCCTGCACGGCAAAGCGGCGCGGGTTCAGCCGCGTCAGCAGGGCCAGGCCGAAGGCGGCGGTCTTGCCGCTTCCGGTGCTGGCCTGGGCAATCAGGTCTTTGCCCAGCAGCGCGGGCGGCAGGCTGGCCGCCTGGATGGGGGTCATCCGGGTGTACCCCAGTTGCTGCAAGTTTTCGAGGGTGGCGGGGTTCAGGGCCAGGGTGCTGAATGCCGCACTGGCTTGGGGGGAGGGGGACGTCATGCCCCGATTATCTGGTGCGGCCCTTCCAACACCTGCGCAAAACGTCATTCTGTTTCCAAATCATTCGTGTCTAGGCGCGAAGCCGCAGACAGTGCTGTAGCACGGCAAGGCGAAGCAACAACGACACGGATGATTTAGAAATGGAATCAGACAACCGCCAGCACACCCACAAACGCCAAGGTATGGGCCACGATGCCCGGCGCCACGGCCAGAGCGTATTGGCGGCCACCACTGACCAGCGCCACCACGCATTTGCTGCAGGCATGCAGCAGCAAGGCGGCCATCAGTGCCGTTTGAATAGCGGTAGCCGCTGCACTCTCCGGCCCACCGCGCAGCAGTACCGCTGCGGTCGCGGCACGCACATCGGCCAACGCCGCCAGCAAGGTGCCCAACAGCATGCCGGTATCGCCCAGCCACTGTGTCAGCCACTGCACCGCCATCTGCATGGTGGTGAGCAGCAGCACGATCATGGCCGCATCGCGCAGCTTGAACATGGCCGTATCGGGAGGCAACTGGGGAAGCCCCGCCGCGCTCTCGCCCGCATCGGTGCGCGTTGTGTTGTTGCGTGCCCACCACCAACTCCAGGCAGCGGCGGTCACCGCACCGGCCAGGGCCGGCAACCACAGCAGCGCCAGCCAGTCGGGCTGCACGGTCGCCGCCACCACCACCATCTGTGCCATGGTCGCCGCGCACGACAGCACGGCGGCACCGGCCTGGTCACGCGCCTGAACCCGCCCTGCGCGCACCTCCATGCCCAAGCTGCCAATGGTGGCCGTGCTGGACACAAAACCCGACGCCAGCGCCGACAAGGCCATCGCCTGGCGGGCCTGCAGCAGGCGCCGGCCCACATGCGCCAGCGACTGGATCACCAGCAGCACCAGCAGCAGGCGCACCACCGCTTGCGGATGCAGCAAGCCCTGCCACAGCGGTCCGTCGGGCACCAGCGGGGCGACCAACAACACCAGCGCCGCCAGCACCAGGCCGCTGCGCACCTCACCGGGCTGCAGCCAGTGGCGGGCAAACTGGTGCAAGCCTTCGCGCGCCGCCAGCAAGCCGGTCACCACCACCGCCAGCCCTGCAGCCAGCACCGGGTTGTGCACGCACAACACGCCAATCAGGTAGGCCAGAAACAGGGCGATTTCCGTGGTCACACCGGGGAACTCCGAGCGGTCGCGGGCATAGGCCGCCAAGCCCAGGGCCGCAATGAAGGCCGCCCCAACAACCACCAGCGCCATGGAGTCCATGAGCGCCGCAACCGCCCCGGCCAGCGTGGCCAGGGCAAACGAACGCACCCCGGCCAGGGCGCGAAACGGCTCCTCTCCCTTGCGGCGCTCACGCTCAACCCCCATCAACAATCCGCAACCCAGCGCACTGGCCAGCGTGGCCATGGCGGCGAATAAGTTCTCGGCTCCCAGCATGCGCGCCTTCCTCCCCTGGTTGTTGTTGCACCCCGATGCTGCCAGAAACCTCGACCGACGCGGCCGCAGGGCCCGTCTGAAAACCGCACTCTCCTGATTTGCACCTATCCACTCCTGCGGGCAATCGGCTATAAACCTTTGTAACCAGCGGCTCTTATGCACTCCCCATCCATCGATGCACCCTCCGCCACCCAGGCTGAACCCAGCGATTCGCTGCTGCGCCTGATCGCGGATTCCGTGCCGGCATTGATGGCTTATTTCGAGCTGCCCAGCCTGCTCTGCCGATTCGCCAACCAGGGCTATGCCGCATACCACGGCCAAACCCCCGAATCGATGCTGGACCGGTCCGTGGAGGAAGCCATTGGCACCCGCGCATGGCTGGCCATTGCGCCCTATGTAGAGCGCAGCAAGCGCGGCGAGCGCGTGAAGTACACCCGCGAGCAGACGCTGCCCAACGGCGAAATACGCATGATTGAGGTGCACCTGATCCCGCACATGGCCAGCACGCCCGAGCCGGTGGGCTGCTTCGTGCTGATCACCGACATCACCGAGCGCTGGCGCGCCGACCAGGCGATGCGGCAGACCGAAGAGCGCATGCGCAAGTTTTCCGATGCCACGCACGAAGCCATCGTCTTCCACCGCGACGGCCTCATCTCCGACGGCAACGAAGCCCTGACCCGTTTGACCGGCTATGCGCTGCACGAGGTTCTGGGCCTGTCGATCTTCCATTTCATCAGCCCGGAATATCGCCCCGTGGCGCTGGAATACACCCGCAGCGGACGCGAGGACCCTTACGAAGTGAGTTTTCGCCACAAAGACGGCCGCACGATCCCGGTCGAAGCCGTGGGCAAAACCATGCCGGAACTGCACGGGGACTACCGCATCGTCATCCTGCGCGACATCACGGCACGCAAACGGGCACAGGAGCGCGAGGCCTTCCTGGCCCTGCACGACACCCTCACCGAGCTGCCCAACCGGCGCCACCTGATGGAGCAGTTGGGCAGGGTTGTTGACCAGGCCCGCCAGCGCCAGGGCCACGCCGCCGTGCTGTTTGTCGACCTGGACCATTTCAAGACAGTGAACGACTCGCTGGGCCACCACGCAGGTGACCAGTTGCTGCGCGAGGTGGCCCAGCGCCTGAGCCAATGCGTAGGAGAGGCTGGCATGGTGGCACGGCTCAGCGGCGACGAATTCGTTGTGGTGCTGGCCAACGCACTCGATGCTGACAGCGCCCTGCGCATGGCCGACCGGTTGCTCGAAAGCATGCACGGCGCCTTCACGCTGAACCAGCAGCTCGTCACCATGTCGCCATCCATCGGCGTCAGCCTGTACCCGGACGATGGCGAAACGGGCGACGCCCTGCTACGCAATGCCGACGCCGCCATGTACCACGCCAAAGAAAGCGGGCGCGGCAACCGCCAGCGCTACCAGCCAGGCATGGAAAGCCGGGCCATGGAGGTACTGCAGCAAGAGCGCATGTTGCGCGAGGCCATCGCCAACAACGCTTTTGTGCTGCATTACCAGCCCCAGGTCAGCCTGGCCGACGGCAGCCTCCAGGGCATAGAGGCCCTGGTGCGCTGGCAACACCCGGTGCGCGGCCTGGTCAGTCCAGTCGAGTTCATTGCCTTCGCTGAATCGCGCGGGCTCATCGCCCCGATCGGCCACTGGGTCATGCACGAGGCCTGCCGCCAGCTCAAGGCCTGGCAAGACGAAGGCCTGGCCCTGGTGCCCATGGCCGTGAATCTGTCGGCGCTCGAATTCCGCCAGCGCGACATGGCGGCCGACATCGCCGCCGCGCTGCAGGCCACAGGCCTGCCCCCACGCTTCCTGGAAATCGAGCTGACCGAATCGGTGCTGATGCACCAGGCCGGCCAAATACTGGACACCCTCAAAGCCATCAAGGCCCTGGGCGTGGGGATTTCCATCGACGACTTCGGCACCGGCTATTCCTCGCTGGCCTACCTCAAGCGCTACCCGATCGACAAACTCAAGATCGACCGCTCATTTGTCGTCGACACGCCCGGCAACACCGACGACGAAGCCATCATTACCGCCATCATCCAGATGGCCCGCAGCCTGCAACTCAAAACAGTGGCCGAGGGCGTGGAAACCCCTGCACAAAGCGACATGCTGCGCAGCCTGGGCTGCGACCTGATCCAGGGCTACGTGGTGTCTGCCGCACTGGATGCCGCTGCCACGCACGCCTGGCTGCAACAAAAAAGCCATCCAGGACATGGACAATAGGCACATGCCCCAAACACCCCATTTCATTGCACCCACCCGCCACACCGATCCTGCCAGCGCACTGTCCCAGGTGCAGCGCATCTACCAGCAGCAAATAGACCATCTGCGCAGCACCATGCAGGAGTTTGTAGCCGGGCAGACACCACCAGCCCCGGTACGCGCCTTCTACCCCTTTGTGCGCGTGCACACCACCACTGTGGCTCGGTCGGCCAGCAAGCTGGCTTATGGGTTTGTCGAGGGACCGGGCCATTTCGAAACCACGCTCACGCGGCCCGACCTGTTTGGCGACTATTACCACGAGCAGTTCCGCCTGCTGCGCCAAAGCCATGGCGTAGAGCTGGAAGTGGGCACCAGCGCCCACCCTATTCCCATCCACTTCTCGTTTGCCGAGCACGACCATGTCGAGGGCCAGCTCTCGCCCGAGCGGCGCATGCTGATGCGTGACCTGTTCGACCTGCCCGACCTGGCCGCCATGGACGACGGCATCGCCAATGGCACCTACCAGCACCGCCCCGGCGAAGCGCAGCCCCTGGCGCTTTTCACCGCGCCGCGCGTGGACTATTCGCTGCACCGCCTGCGCCACTACACGGGCACGGCGCCCGAGTGGTTCCAGAACTTCGTGCTGTTCACCAATTACCAGTTCTACATTGATGAATTCGTGCGCCTGGGCCACGCCGAGATGGCGCGCCCGGACAGCGAATACGTCGCCTTTGTGGAACCCGGCAACGTGGTCACGCGCCGCGTGGGCCTGCCCGAGCAGCCAGGCGACGCGCTGGGCGCACCACTGCCGCGCCTGCCGCAAATGCCCGCCTACCACCTCATGCGGGCCGACCGCAGCGGCATCACCATGGTCAACATTGGGGTCGGCCCGTCCAACGCCAAGACCATCACCGACCACATCGCCGTGCTGCGCCCGCACGCCTGGATGATGCTGGGCCACTGCGCCGGCCTGCGCAACAGCCAGCAGTTGGGCGACTACGTGCTGGCCCACGCCTATGTGCGCGAAGACCATGTGCTGGATGAAGAACTACCGCTGTGGGTGCCCATTCCCGCACTGGCCGAAATCCAGGTGGCCCTGGAGCAGGCCGTGGCCGACGTCACGCAACTGGGCCGCAGCGAACTCAAGCACATCATGCGCACCGGCACCGTGGCCAGCACCGACAACCGCAACTGGGAGCTGCTGCCCGACAACCTGCCCCAGCGGCGCTTCAGCCAAAGCCGCGCGGTGGCGCTGGACATGGAAAGCGCCACCATCGCGGCCAACGGCTTTCGCTTTCGGGTGCCCTACGGCACGCTGCTGTGCGTGAGCGACAAGCCCCTGCACGGCGAGATCAAGCTGCCCGGCATGGCCAACCACTTCTACCGCGAGCGCGTGGACCAGCACCTGCGCATCGGCATGCGCGCCATCGAAATTTTGCGCGAGGGTGGCGTGCAGCGCCTGCACAGCCGCAAGCTGCGCAGTTTTGCCGAAGTGGCGTTTCAGTAAATTCTAAAAGGCTGATGCAACGGCGCTGGGGCTCTCGTGTATGGGTGCCAACGCAGCCGCCTCACCCGGCGCCTGCAAAAAGTCCAGAATGTGCCGCGACACGGCGGCCAGATCATCAAACCCCTCGTGCGTGCCATCGCACTCCAGCAAGCGCACCTGGGCGCTGCCACGGCGCTGCCACAGCTGGCGCACATCATCGACCGGCACCAGGTTGTCCTGGCGGCCATGGAGCAACAGCACCGGGCACTGCGCCCGGGCCAGGGTGTAGAGCGGCGCAATGTCTGTGAACCGGGCACCAATCACCCGCTCGACATACCGGTTCACCACCCAGCCCAGGGGCCAGTAAGGCACATGGCG
>NZ_BAAGQN010000013.1:20438-63009 GCF_054783455.1 Simplicispira piscis | reverse complement strand
GTCGGTGCGCTGCGACGCCGCCAACAACACCGCAGCACCGCCCACCGAATGCCCCAGGGCTGCCACGCGCGTCGTGTCAATGCCCGGCTGCAGCGCGAGCCAGTCCAGTGCGCTGCCCAGGTCCTGGGCAAAACGGGGCAAAGAGCTGTGGCCATCCCGGTCGCTGCGGCCATGGTTGCGCGCCTCGGGCAGCAGCACGGCGTAGCCTGCCTGGCGCAGTGTTTGCGCAGCAGGCAACAGCGTGCTGGCGTTGCCGCCCCAGCCATGCAGCAACACCACGGCGGGGGCCGGTTGCGGGCCCGGTTGGGGCACGTACCAAGCAAACAGGGTCAGTCCCCGCACTGCGGGAATACGCACCGCCTGGGCAGGCAACCCCAGTGCCAGGGGCTGCACGCCTGCCTGGGTCGACTCGGGCGCCAGACCCCGATGCAGTGCGTAGCGCAAGCCCCACAACACCAGCGCCACAGCGCCCAGCCAGAATGCCGGATGGCTCACCATTCACAATCCCCTGTGCTGAAAGGCCCACGATACCGCTGCGCCGGGCCTGCGGCGGAGCCTGGCGCGACAAAACGCCATGCGCCCAGCACACTCCACCGCAGCAAGACACTATTGAATTGATAGCTGTTAGCGCAATACCAAAAAGCGCTAGAGGCCGATTTTTATCTTATTTTTGATACAACTTCCCCATGAACCCCAGCTCCCCGCCCACCCCGCTGTTCGATGTGCAGCTGCTGCGCAAGCACTACGGCGCGGCCACCGTGGTGGACGATGTCTCGTTTCAGATCCACCCGGGCGAGTGCCTGGGCGTGATCGGCCCGAACGGCGCAGGCAAGACCACCACGATCCGCATGTGCCTGGGGCTGACGGCACCCGACGCTGGCAGCATCCACTATTACCCGCCCGGGGGCGGCGCAGCGCTGGCGATGCCGCGCGACGCCCTAGCCATCAAGCAGCAACTGGGGGTGGTGACACAGTTCGACACGCTCGACCCCGACTTCACCTGCTTTGAGAACCTGCGCGTGTATGGCCGCTATTTCGGCCTGCCGCGTGCCACGTTGGACGAGCGCATTCCGCAATTGCTGGAATTTGCCGCGCTCACGCACAAGGCGGCGGCCAAGCCCGGCGAGCTGTCAGGCGGCATGAAGCGGCGCCTGTCGCTGGCGCGCGCACTGGTCAACGCACCGCGCCTGCTGCTGCTCGACGAGCCCACCACCGGGCTGGACCCGCAGGCCCGCCACCTGATGTGGGAACGCCTGCAGCGCCTGGTGCAATCGGGCACCTCCATCTTGCTGACCACGCACTTCATGGACGAGGCCGAGCGCCTGTGCTCACGCCTGCTGGTGCTCGACCACGGCCGCAAGATCGCCGAAGGCGCACCCCGCGCACTGATCGCCGAGCACCTGGAGCCCGAGGTGGTGGAGGTCTACGGCGCGGGCGCCCTGGCGCTGGCGCAGGACCCTGCCCTGCTGGCCCTGGCGGCGCGCACCGAAGTCAGCGGCGAGACGGTGTTCTTCTACACCCGCGAAGCGCGCCCCCTGCTCGACGCGTTGCTGCAGCACCCGCACCTGCGCACGCTGCACCGGCCGGCAAACCTGGAGGATTTGTTCCTCAAGCTGACCGGGCGGCAGATTCGCGAAGACGGTTGAAACCAGACCTCCCATCAAGCACGCTTTCGACGCTGTCTGGGCAACCCCTCTTGCTAGACTGATGACGCCTGCGGACCATTTCGAGATACGTCCGATAAAGGTCGCGCATCCCGTGCGGCAAAACAAAAGGGAGAGTAGTTCCGATGATTTTCAGCGAAGACTCACGGGTCAAAATCCCCTGCATCCTGCATCTGATGCGGCTTGGCTACCGCTATCTTTCCCTGAAGGGCGCCACTTGGGACGAAGAAACCAACATCTTTCCAGAGCTTTTCAACGATGCGATTGCCCGGATCAATCCAGACCTGGGTGCGGATGACGTCACCCGTCTGCTGACCGACGTCAAACTTCTCCTGGATAACGAAGACCTCGGCAAAGCCTTTTTTGACCGGCTTATGGAACGCTCAGGCGCTCGGCTGGTCGATTTCGAGAACTTCGACAACAACAGCTTCCATGTCGTCACAGAGCTGACCTGCAAAAACGGTGACGATGAGTTCCGGCCCGACATCACCTTGCTCATCAACGGCATGCCGCTGGCGTTTATCGAGGTCAAGAAACCCAACAACCGGGAAGGCGTGCTGGCCGAGCGCAACCGCATCATCACGCGCAGCCGCAACCCGCGCTTTCGGCGCTTCATCAACATCACACAGTTGATGGTGTTCTCCAACAACATGGAGTATGAAGATGGCTCGCCGCAACCTATTGAGGGTGCCGTGCGCGGCACGGTTCGCAACGTGAGCTGCTACGACCCCTCGGCAGGCTCAGGCACGCTGCTCATGAACATTGCCCACGCCATTGGCGAGCAGCGCTGCAGCATCTACTCGCAGGACATCTCGCAAAAATCATCCAGCCTGCTGCGCCTGAACCTGATTTTGAACAACCTGGTGCATTCCATCCCCCACATCATCCAGGGCAACACCATGCTGCAGGTCACGGTGGCATGAAGGGAAACCCACCATGAGCGATCAACCTGTTTCCCTCATGCCCACGCCCGAAGGCTATGCCGACTGGCTGCTTGATCTGAAAACCCGCATCCACACCGCTCACCAACTTCGAAGCGAGTTTGCCCAAGCCTCAGTCCGATTTGGCGCGCGAATCGCTGAAAGACCCTTACCGTTTCGACTTTCTGGGCTTGACCGACGAGGCACAAGAGCGCGAGGTCGAACACGCCTTGGTGAAGCACGTGACGGAATTCCTGCTGGAGCTGGGCGCGGGCTTTGCGTTCGTGGGGCGGCAAGTGATGCTGAACGTGGGCGGCGAAGAGTTTTTTATCGACCTGCTGTTCTACCACCTCAAACTGCGCTGCTATGTGGTGATCGAGCTCAAGGGCGGCAAGTTCAAGCCCGAGCATCTGGGGCAATTGGGCTTTTACCTGACGGCGGTGGACATGCAGGTCAAGGCCGAACAGGACAACCCGACCATCGGCCTGCTGCTGTGCAAGACCAAAAACAAGGTGGTGGCCGAATACGCGCTGCGTGACACGGCCCAACCTATTGGGGTGGCGGAATACCAGCTCATTGAATCCCTGCCCGCTGCGCTGCAAACAAGCTTACCCAGCATCGAGCAAATTGAAAGCGAGTTGGGCGGCATGGAGTAAGTAGGCATCTACCTGCAACCTCGCAACTCCTAAAAATATAGCTGCCAGTGCTTGATAGATAAGCGCCAGAGGCCAATTTCACTTAAAAACTCAGCATCAGGCCTTGCGCGGCTTGACCTTGCCGGCCGCCAGCTTGGCATTCGCCCGTGCCGTCTCCACATCGCCCGCGCGCGCCAGCGCCACACCCATGCGCCGCTTGGCAAAGCTCTCGGGCTTGCCGAACAGGCGCAGGTCGGTGCCGGGCACGCGCAGGGCTTCATCCACGCCGTCGAACACGATGCCCACGGCGTCCACGCCGCCGTAGATGACGGCGCTGGCGCCGGGGTTACGCAGGCCGGTGTCCACCGGCAGACCCAGAATGGCGCGGGCGTGCAATTCAAATTCGCTCTGATGCTGCGTGCACAGCGTGACCAGGCCGGTGTCGTGCGGGCGCGGGCTCACTTCACTGAACCAGACCTGCTCACCTTGCACAAAAAGCTCCACGCCAAACAACCCCTGGCCGCCCAGGTTGTCGGTGACTGCCTTGGCGATCTGGCGCGACTTCTCCAGTGCGGCGGGGTGCATGGGGTGGGGCTGCCAGCTTTCGACATAGTCGCCGCTGACCTGCAGGTGGCCGATGGGTGCGCAGAAATGCGTTTCCACCTGGCCATCGGCCCCGAGGGAACGCACGGTGAGCAACGTGATTTCATAGTCGAAGTCGATGAAGCCCTCGACGATCACACGGCCATGGCTTACGCGGCCGCCGGCCATGGCGAAGTCCCAAGCTTTCTGAATGTCGGCCGGGCTGTCGATCTTGCTCTGGCCTTTGCCCGAGCTGCTCATCACGGGCTTGACGATGCAGGGGTAACCGATGCCTGCGGCCCCGCCCACACCATCAATGGCGGCTTGCAGTTCGGCCAGCGAATCACAAAATTGGTAGGGACTGGTGGGCAGGCCCAGCGTTTCGCCAGCCAGCACGCGGATGCCTTCGCGGTCCATGGTCAGGCGCGCGGCGCGGGCCGTGGGGATCACGCGCACCGTGCCCGCGGCCTCCAGCTCTTCGAGCATGGGTGTGGCGATGGCCTCGATCTCGGGCACCACGAGGTGGGGGCGCTCGGCCTCGATCAGGGCCTTGAGCTGGGCCGGATCACTCATGGTGATGGTGCGGCTGTGGTGCGCCACCTGCTGGCCGGGCGCGTGGTCGTAGCGGTCCACGGCAATGGTTTCCACGCCCAGGCGCTGCAGCGCGATCAGCACTTCCTTGCCCAGCTCGCCCGAGCCCAGCAGCATGACTTTGGTGGCGTGGGGCGACAGGGGGGTTCCAAGGGTGGTCATGGCAGGACTATTCAGAAAAGTGGAAGAAAAATGGAAATGACGGGCTGACAGTGACTGTAAGCCATGGCAGCTGGAGGACGCCGGGGGCTGCCCGGCGACCCGCCAACACCGCACAATATGCACATGCCTATCGCACTTCCACAAGCGCCCCACACTGCCGATCCACCACCCTCTGTATGGCGCGCGCCCAGCCTCTCCAGGCGCTGCTGGCCGGTGTTCCTGCGCAACCTGCTGGTCTGGCGCAAGCTGGCCATCCCCAGCCTGGTGGGCAACATTGCCGAGCCGCTGATGTGGCTGGTGGCCTTTGGCTACGGCATGGGCGCGCTGGTCGGAGAGCTGTCGGTCAACGGTACGCAGGTGCCCTACATCCTGTTCCTGGCCAGCGGTTCTATTTGCATGAGTGCCATGAATGCCGCCAGCTTCGAGGCGCTGTACTCGGCCTTCTCGCGCATGCATGTGCAAAAAACCTGGGAAGGCATCATGAACACCCCCGTGGGGCTGGACGACGTGCTGCTGGCCGAGATGCTGTGGGCGGCGTTCAAGGCGCTGTTCACCGTCACGGCCATCCTGGGCGTGATGCTGGCGCTGGGCATCAGCCACTCGCCCAAGCTGCTGGTGGCCTGGCCCGTGCTGCTGTGCGTGGGCATCATGTTCTCCAGCATTGCGCTGATCTTCAATGCGCTGGCCAAGGGCTACGACTTCTTCACCTATTACTTCACGCTGGTTCTCACGCCGATGATGTTCCTCTCGGGCGTTTTCTTCCCGCGTGAGCAGCTCCCGCCGCTGGTGCGCGCCATCTCCGACTGGCTGCCGCTGACCAACGCCGTGGAGTTGGTGCGCCCGCTCTTCATGGACCAGTGGCCCCAGCAGCCGCTGCGCCACAGCCTGGTGATCCTGGGCACCACCGTGGCGGCCTACTGGGTGGCGCTGGCCTTGACGCGCAAGCGCTTTCGTGCTTGACCGGAACGCTATTAAAAATATAGCTTATAGCGCTTACCAGCAAAGCGCTGCAGCCTGATTTCATCATTATCTTCCGCTGGCGGCCCGCAGCATGTCCACGGCCTTCTCGGCCAGCATGATGGTCGGCGCGTTGGTGTTGCCGCTGACGATGCGCGGCATGATGGATGCATCGACCACCCGCAGCCCCTGCATGCCGTGCACACGCAGCGACGCATCCACCACATCCATGGGCCCGGGCCCCATACGGCAACTGCCCACGGGGTGGTAGATGGTGTCGGCATAGCGGCGAATGAACTGCTCGATCTCGACATCCGTCTGCGCGGCGGCCGATGAGGGCAATTCACGCGCACCAAACTGCGCCAGCGCAGGTTGCGCCAGGATCTCGCGCATGCGCCGAAAGCCATGCACCATGCGATCCATGTCGGCCCGCTCGCCCAGAAAGTTGGGATCGACCAACGGCAGGTCCAGCGGGTTGTTGCTGGCCAGGCCCACGCGGCCCCGGCTCACGGGTTGCAGCAGGCAGACATGGCACGAGTAGCCATGGCCCAGCACGGTCTTGCGCCCATGGTCCACCAGCTTACCAATCACAAAGTGCAGTTGCACATCGGGCGCGGGCTCGGACGGCTGGCTGCGGATGAAGCCCCCGGCTTCGGCAAAGTTGGTGGTCAGCATGCCGGTGCGGCGGCTGCGCCATTCGCGCACACCGTTCCACAGATGGCCCAGGCCCGGCAGCGACAGACCGAACAGATCGGTCAGGCGTGGCGCATCCATCACCTGCACCACGTCGGGGTGGTCGTGCAGGTGCGCTCCCACGCCGGGCAGGTCGTGCAGCACTTCGACGCCGTGGCGCTGCAGTTCGTCGCCCGGGCCAATGCCCGAGAGCATGAGCAGTTGGGGCGAGAGCAGCGCACCGGCACTGAGCAGCACCTCGCGGTTGCAGCGCAGCTGTTGCACGGCGCCGCCCTGGCGGTATTCCACGCCTACGGCGCGGCGGTTTTCCACCAGGATGCGCGTGGCATGCGCTCCCGTGATCACCTGCAGATTGGGACGCGCCAGGTGCGGCGTGAGGTAGGCCTTGGCGGCGCTGAAGCGCTCGCCATTGCGGTGGGTGACCTGGTACAGCCCTACGCCTTCTTGCGAGGCGCCGTTGAAGTCGGGGTTGTGCGCGTGCCCGGCCTGCACCCCGGCATCGACAAAGACCTGGCTGAACGGGTTGGGGGAACGCAGGTCGGCCACATTCAGCGGGCCGCCCGTGCCGTGCCAGGCGTCGGCGCCGCGCTCGTTGTTTTCGGCCCGCTTGAAATACGGCAGCACATCGCTCCAACCCCAGCCGGGGTTGCCCTGCGCGGCCCAGAAGTCATAGTCTGCGCTCTGCCCACGCGCGTAAATCATGGCGTTGATCGAGCTGGACCCCCCAAGCACCTTGCCCCGGGGCTGGTAGCCGCGGCGCCCACCCAAACCGGGCTGGGGCGTGGTGTTTTGGCCCCAGCCGTTGAGTTCGTACTTGGCCATCACGGCCAGGCCGGCGGGGCAGTGGATGAGCACGCTCTTGTCGCTGGGCCCGGCTTCGAGCAGGCAGACGCGCACCGCCGGGTCTTCGCTCAAACGCCCTGCCAGCACGCTGCCGGCCGAGCCCCCCCCTACAACGATGTAATCAAACATGCCTGTCTTCCCCTGGCCGCCTTGGTTGGCTGCCCTGTCACCACCTTACTCGAAGCCGCGGGCAAATACCGATACGATTCCCGGGTCTGTTTCACTTTGAAGAGGTTTCACTATATGGATATCAAGACAATAGGCATCATCGGCGCAGGCACCATGGGCAACGGCATTGCGCAGGCCTGCGCGGTCTCGGGCATCAACGTCGTCATGGTCGATATTTCCGACGCCGCAGTCCAGAAGGGCCTGGCCACCGTCTCCGGCAGCCTGGACCGCCTGATCAAGAAGGAAAAGATGACCCAGGCCGACAAGGACACGGCCCTGGCGCGCATCAAGACCTCCACCAGCTACGACGACCTCAAGGCCGCGCAGCTTGTCATCGAGGCCGCCACCGAGAACTACGAACTCAAGCTCAAGATCCTCAAGCAGGTGGACGGCATCGTTGGCCCCGACGTGATCATTGCGTCGAACACCTCGTCGATCTCCATCACCAAGCTGGCCGCCGCCACCAGCCGCGCCGACAAGTTCATCGGCATGCACTTCTTCAACCCCGTGCCCATGATGGCGCTGGTGGAGATCATCCGCGGCCTGCAGACCAGCGACGCCACGCACGACGCCGTGAAGACCATGGCCCTGGCGCTGGGCAAGAGCCCCATCACCGTGAAGAACGCGCCGGGCTTCGTGGTCAACCGCATCCTCGTGCCCATGATCAACGAGGCCTTCTTCGTGCTCGCCGAAGGCCTGGCCACGCCCGAGGACATCGACGCCGGCATGAAGCTGGGCTGCAACCAGCCCATCGGCCCGCTGGCCCTGGCCGACATGGTGGGCCTGGACGTGTGCCTGGCCGTGATGGATGTGTACCTGCAGGAGTTTGGCGACAGCAAGTACCGCGCTTGTCCGCTGCTGCGTGAAATGGTCGCCGCGGGCCGCCTGGGCCGCAAGACGGGCCAGGGCGTTTATCGGTACTGACACCCCCTGAGGCCCTGCGGGCCTCGCCTGGAACGCGCCAGTTTGATGCGTCGCGGGAGCCGCATGGGCACACTGGATAACCCAGTTTCATAACCTCACTTGCAAGCAGAGCGCCTCACGGGGCGCTTTTTTTCGCCCAATTCCCTTGCCATGGCAGGGAATTAGGCCATTGAAATGCACACAATTTAATTGTGCACAATAATTCTACCCATGATGTCGCCAGCAGCCCCCGCCAGCCCCAGCCCGGCCGCCCTGCAACTGGACCACCAGTTGTGCTTTGCGCTGTATTCGGCCTCGCTGGCCATGACCAAGCTTTACAAGCCGCTGCTCGACGCCATCGGCCTGACATATCCGCAATACCTGGCGATGCTGGTGCTGTGGGAGCAGGACAGCCCCACCGTGTCGGAACTGGGCGAGCGCCTGAGCCTGGACTCGGGCACCCTCACCCCGCTGCTCAAACGCATGGAGGCCGCTGGCCTGGTGCAACGCCAGCGCGATGCGCAGGACGAGCGCCGGGTGCGCATCGCCCTCACCAGCGCCGGGCAGGCCCTGCGTGCGCAGGCCGAGTCCATCCCGGCCTGCATCCTGGCGCACAGCCATCTGCCGCTGAGCGAGGTGCAGGCGCTCACGCGCCAGATCCAGGCGCTGCGAGACAGCCTCCAACCCTGAAGTTTTCCTCCCGCCCCAGTCCGGGGCACCCACCCGAAAGGCAAGCACCATGACCACCCTCGACAAAGTTCTATACACCGCCCGCGCCCACACCACCGGCGGCCGCGACGGCGCCTCGCGCACCGACGACGGGCGCCTGGATGTGAAGCTGTCTTCGCCCGGCACCGCGGGCACCGGCACCAACCCTGAACAGTTGTTTGCCGCGGGCTATTCGGCCTGCTTCATTGGCGCGCTCAAGGCGGTGGGCGGCATGCAGAAAATCACGATTCCGCAAGACGTGGCCGTGGACGCCGAAGTGGACCTGGGCCCCATCACCGGCGGCTATGGCATCGCCGTGCGCATGACCGTGAACCTGCCGGGCATGGAACGCGCCGCAGCCCAGGCGCTGGTAGACGCCGCCCACAAGGTCTGCCCGTATTCGAACGCCACGCGCGGCAACATCGACGTGACGCTGACCCTGGCCTGACCCTGGTGTCGCGCAGGCGGCCCACCGGGCTTGAGCCCGCAGGCCGCTTGCCCTACCGTAGCGGCATGAACACCACCCTGCTCGTGCGCCAGGACGCCCTGGCCACCACCACCCTGCGCAGCACCGAACCCGCCCCGCTGGCCGACGGCCAGGTGCGCGTGCAGGTCGAGCGCTTTGCACTGACCGCCAACAACATCACCTACGCAGCCATGGGCGAAATGCTGCAGTACTGGCAGTTCTTCCCCTCCGGCGAGCCGGGCTGGGGCATCGTGCCGGTATGGGGCTTTGGCACGGTGGCCGAATCCTTGCACCCCGAGGTGGCCGTGGGCGAGCGGCTCTACGGCTACTGGCCGATGGCAACCGAGGCAGTGCTTCAACCCCACAAGGCGTCTAGCACGGGGTTCAGCGACGGCGCCACACACCGCGCCGGGCTGCACGCCGTCTACAACCATTACCTGCGCTGCGGCGCCGACCCGTTTTACCGCCCCGACACCGAAGACCTTCAGGCCCTGCTGCGCCCGCTGTTCATCACCTCTTGGCTGATTGACGACTTCCTGGCCGACCAGGACTTCTACGGCGCGGGCACGCTGCTGCTGTCCAGCGCCTCAAGCAAGACCGCCTACGGCACGGCCTTCCAGCTCGCGCAGCGCGCAGGAGTGCAGGTGATCGGCCTCACGTCCCAAGCCAACCAGGCGTTTTGTGAAAGCCTGGGCTGCTACCACCGCGTGGTGGCCTACGAAGACCTGGAGCAGCTCGCCGCCGACGCTCCTTGCGTCTACATCGACTTTGCGGGCAGCGTGGCGCTGCGCCAGCGCATCCACCAGCACTTCACCCAGCTCGCCTACAGCTGCGCCGTGGGCGCCAGCCATGTGGGCGACCTGGGTGGCGCCGGGCAACTGCCCGGCCCACGCCCGGTGATGTTTTTCGCCCCCGCGCAGGTGAAGAAGCGCACGGGCGAATGGGGCGTGCAGGGCCTGAACGACCGGCTGGTGGCCGCCTGGCAATCCTTCAGCAGCGCCGTGCAGGCACCGCCCCAACCCTGGATCACCGTGCAGCAGCACCAGGGGCCGCAGGCCACGCAGGCGCTGTTCCTGGAACTGCTGCGCGGGCAGAGCGACCCGCGCACGGGCCACATCGCCAGCATGCAGCCCTGATCCGCCGCCGCTGCGCTGCGGCACGGATACGGAGGGCCTAGCCCGCCGTTAAACGTGGCCGTGACGCCAATGGCGCATCGGCCAGCTTGAAGCGCCCCACCAGGCGTTCAAGCACCGCCGCCTGTTCGCTCATGGCACCGGCAGCCGCGGCGCTTTGCTCCACCAGGGCGGCGTTCTGCTGGGTCATCTGCTCCAGTTCGCCCACGGCGGAGTTCACCAGCTGCATGTCACTGCTTTGCTCGGCGGTGCTGGCGGTGATCTCCCCAATGATGCCGCTGACGCGCTGCACCGATTGCACGATCTCCTGCATGGTCTGCCCCGCGCGGTCCACCAGGGCCGTACCGGCTTCCACGTTTTCGACCGAGGCGGAGATCAGTGCCTTGACCTCGCGCGCGGCCTCTGCCGAGCGCCCGGCCAGCGAGCGCACTTCGCTGGCCACCACGGCAAACCCCCGCCCCTGCTCACCGGCGCGGGCCGCTTCCACGGCCGCATTCAGCGCCAGGATGTTGGTCTGGAACGCAATGCCGTCGATGACGGCAATGATGTCCACGATTTTCTTGGACGAGCTGTCGATGCGGTGCATGGTCTGCACCACTTCGCTCACCGATTGCCCCCCGCTTTGCGCCACAGAGTAGGCCGAAGCCGCCAGCGCATTGGCCTCGCGGGCCGACGCGGCTGACTGGCCCACCACACCGCTGAGGTGGTCCAGCGTGGACGATGCGCGCTGCAGGTGGGACGCCGTGGCCTCCGTGCGGTCGGACAGGTCGTGGTTCCCATGGGCAATTTCCACGCTGGCAGCGCCGATGCTGCCCGCCGAACGCTGCACCTGACCCACCAGCTCTGCCAGCGAATGCGACATCTGCGCCAGCGCGCGCAGCACCTCGCCCATTTCGTCCTGGCGGTCGGCGCCAATGTGCGCCGTCAAATCACCCTCGCCAATGGCGCGTGCCACCTGCACAATATCGGCCAGGGGTTCGGTCACACTGCGCTGCACCAACCGTGTGCCGATGCACACGGCCAGAACGATGATGGCCATGATGCCCGCCACGCCCCACACGGTTTTCAGCCGCTCGTTGCCCGCCTTGTCGCGCAGCTCTGTGGCGCCCCGCTCGGTCAGGCGCACCATGTCTTGTTGTGCGCCCTGCAGGGCCTTGAGCTTGCCCTGGGTGTCGTCACGAATGTGCGCCTGCAACGCGACCACATCGCCCCCGGCCTTGAGCTTTTGCGCGGCCTCCAGGGAAGTCTTCAGCGCCTGCGCCTGGGTGTTTGCGGCTTCCAGTGCCGCACGCTCGTTTGTGTCGGTGAGCAAAGCGCCCAATGCCGACTGCACCTGGGTGAGTTCCTGCTGCGCCTGCTCCTGCCCGCCCTGCAGCAGGGCGGCCGAGGTTTCATCGGCCGCCAGCGCCGCCCCCAGCGTGCGCAGCGCCTGCGCCTCGACCAGACCGCGCCAGCGCGACGCAAGCTCCAGCTTGCTTTGCTGGTCGGACTGCTCTTTGACCGTGATGGCCTGCGACTGCACCGTGCGCAGCGCCGAAGCGGTGGCCATGAGTACCAAACCGATACTCACTGCAATGGCCGGCAGCCATATTTTGGTTTTGATGCTCAATGCCATACAGGCCCCCTTGTGTCAGGACAAAACTTGTAACCACATGTCAAAAGTATGGCATGGCTTGAGATGCTGTGGGCCAGCGACAATCCCCTGATGCACCCCACCACCGACGCCGCGCCTCTCCACCCCTTTGCCACCCTCACCCCCGACGTGGTGCTCGACGCGCTGGCCAGCGTGGGCCTGTACGGCGACGGGCGGCTGATGGCGCTGTCGTCCTACGAGAACCGTGTGTACCAGGTCACGCTGGAGGACGGTAGCCGCGTCGTGGCCAAGTTCTACCGCCCGGGCCGCTGGAGCGAGGCGCAAATCCTGGAAGAGCACGCCTTCGCCGCCGAACTCATGGCCGCCGAAGTGCCCGCCGTGGGCCCCCTGGTGCTGGAGAGCCGCACGCTGCACCCGCATGGCGGCTTCCAGTTCTCGGTCAGCCCCTGGCGCGGCGGACGCCAGCCCGAACTGGACGACTTTGAAGTGCTCGAATGGATCGGCCGCTTTCTCGCGCGCATCCACACCGTGGGCGCCGCCCGTCCCTTCGCCGCACGGCCCACGCTCGATCTGCCACAGTTCGGCACCGAGCCGCGCGACTGGCTGCTGGAGCACAACCTGATCCCGCTGGACGTGCAGTCGGCCTGGCGCGACGCCTGCAATACCGCTCTTGATTTAATAGCTGTTAGCGCCCAACCAGAAAGCGCTGCAGGCCAATTTGATCTAAATAAAGCCACGCTGCTGCGCCTGCACGGCGACTGCCACCCCGGCAACATTCTGTGGACGCCGCTCGACGAATGGGGCCGTGGCGGCCCGCATTTTGTCGACCTGGACGACGCCCGCATGGGCCCCGCCGTGCAGGACTTGTGGATGCTGCTGTCAGGCGACCGGCGCCAGCGCACCCACCAGCTCGGCGCTCTGCTCGACGGCTACGAACAGTTCCGCCCTTTCGACCGGCGCGAGCTGGCCCTGATCGAACCCCTGCGCACCCTCCGTCTGATCCACTACAGCGCCTGGCTGGCCCGGCGCTGGCAAGATCCGATCTTCCCCATCAACTTTCCCTGGTTTGGCTCCAGCGACTACTGGCGCGGACAGGTCGACATGCTGCACGAGCAGATCGAGGCGATGGGCGAGGAGCCGCTTGCAGCATGACGCCCCCTCGTACCGCAGTAGCGGTCTGCCAGAATCCAGTCCACGCAGCTGCGACAACTTTTGATTGTGTGCTTAGACCGTTTCTGACCCATTCCCTTACCTTTCCTTTCTCATGCGCATTGCGATAGTCGACGACGACTTCCTCGTTCGGGACTTAATGAAGGCCCTCACGGACGGAATGGGGCACTTGTGTCATCCGTTTGAAACCGGTGAACAATTGCTCCAAGCGCTCCGGCGTGAAACCTATGATCTGCTGGTGGTGGATTGGCACCTCCCTGACATGGACGGACCAGAAGTCGTGCGCGCTGCACGACTGCTCACCGGCCCGGCGATGCCCATCCTGTTCGTCACCAGGCGCAATGATGAGCAAGACATCGTGGAAGCACTGGCCAGTGGCGCGGACGACTTCATGAGCAAGCCGATCCGTGTCGGCGAATTTTCCGCCCGTATCAAAGCACTGCTGCGGCGCGCCTACCCAGAGTCTTCACAAGCCGGACTGGCTTTCGGCTGCTACGGTTTCAACGAGACCTTGCGCATCGCTTCGCTCAATGACACGCCGATCGAATTGACCGATCGCGAATATGCACTGGCACTGGTACTGTTTCAGAACTGCGGGCGTCTGCTTTCGCGCGACCATTTGCGCGAGCTCGTCTGGGGCCAGATTCACGATGTGCCTTCACGCACCATCGATACGCATGTCTCGCGCCTGCGCAGCAAACTGAAAATGGGCGATGAGACGGGTTACCAACTAATGGCCGTCTACGGCGTGGGTTACCGGCTCGAAAAAAACGAATGAAATCCCCTGTCGAGCAGACCTTGCCTTGCCTGCGTGTACCAGGGCAAGCAGGCGTTACCGTTGCAATCCAGATTTCCCTGGCACGCTTTTTCGGGATGTCCTTGCTGCTCCTCTGGGGAAGTGCTGTATCAGCTCAACCTGCCCGACCCCAGGTCGACTTGTTTCACTGGTGGGTGTCCGGCGGCGAGCGCGCCAGCCTGGATGTCATCCGCGACACCGCGCAATCCAAGGGACTCGGATGGACGGAGTCATCAACCGCTGGCAGCGGCACCGACAGGTACACCAAGGTGCTCGATCAGCGCGTTCGCTCAGGGAAAACACCCACTGCCGCGCAAATGATTGGCCATGACATCCACGCATGGGCTGCCCGCGGCCTGCTGGCCAATCTGAACGACATCGCTCGCCGGGAAGAATGGGATGCTGTGGTGCCGATGGAAATCCAGCACCTCTCCAAGTACGGCGGGCACTGGGTGGCTGCGCCCTTTAATACCCATTCCACCAACTGGCTGTGGGTGAACCAGCCATTGGCCACAAGTTTGGGCGTCACCACGCCCCCGGACACCTTCTCCGACCTGGTGGTGCTCCTTGAAAAAGCACGTCGTGCGGGCGTCGTGCCGCTTGCGATTGGCCGCGAGCAGTGGGAGCACACGCTGCTTTTTGAGCTGGTGGCCGCGGGCGCTCTGGGTGCATCCACATACCGAAAAGCATTTGTGGAACTGATCCCCGAAACCCTGACACAGGAGCAAGCCACCTTGGTCTTCGCGCGGATTCGCACGCTTTCGCGCTATGTCGACCCTGGCTCTCAACGCAGAAGCTGGGACGAAGCCAGCGAAATGGTGCGCACCGGCAAGGCTCTGATGCAAGCACAGGGCACATGGGTGAATGGGGAATTCACAGCGCGCGGAATGGTGCCTGGACGCGAATATGCTTGCTGGCGCTTTCCAGACACGCAAGGCATGTTCCTTTTCAACGCCGATCAATACATTTTTTTCCGTGAACCCACCGCTGGAAAAAATGGCGTGGAAGCGCTGGCCTCCTTGTTGATGTCGCCTGACCTGCAAGAACAGGTCAATGTGCGCTCCGGTGCAGCACCCGCCCGTGTCGACGTGTCGCCAGAGCCATTCAATGCCTGTGGCAAGCGTGCCATAGCAGGCTTGCGCGCTTCGAATATGCGACGCACAGTGCTAGGCTCAATCGCCATGGGCAATGCCAACCCTGCAGCCGTCAAAACTGCGATTTACCAGGTGGTGACAAAGCACCTGCGCGGCGCACTGAGTGATGAGTCTGCAGCTGTCGCACTGCGCAAGGCGCTTTATGAAACGCCAGCGGCCAGCGCGAAAAGGGGGGTTCCATGAAACGCCGCCTTCGATTTTCCGACCTCCACTTCGCCAGCAAAATCCTTGTACTGATGGGCCTCATGGGACTCATCGCAGTGCTCGCTACCGCCTATGCGCTGTACAACATGCAGGCCGTGAACCAGCGCTATCGGAGTCTGATAGCGCACGAAGCGCAAGGTGCTTTGACCATCGCTGAAGCGGCGCGGCATCTGGACAGTGCGAGCCGCCTTGCCTACAAGGTACTCACCGAACCAGACGAACTCCGCATGCTGGCCTCGCTGAGGCAATTGCATGCCACCCAGAGTGAATACGATGCACAGCTGCTCCTTCTGGAAGAGGTGCTACCTACCAAAATTGAAGACATCCGTAGCATTGCAGCGCAATCGCAACGACTTTTCGAGTCCGCAGCAGAGGTCATCTCGGCCGCTGCCCGCTGGCGCGGCGACCGGGCGCTGCAGATCATCCACCGTGAATTCGAACCCGCACTAGGCACCATACGCGCCAATATGGACGACTTACGGGAAGGCGCCATCTCTGATTTCGAGACGGCCGCTGCTCAATCCAGCGAACAGACCGCGCGCACTATCGTGGTTACCGCGCTTGCGATTTTGGGCTCTCTTGTGCTGGTCATCCCCTTGGCCTTGCATATGGCGATCACACAGATGTCGCGGCCCATTTCAAAGCTAACGCACACGATGGAGAGAATGAGCCAGCGCCACTACGACGACACCATCGCCTTTCACGACCGAGACGACGAGGTAGGCCAGATGGCCAAGGCGCTGCAAGTTTTCCAGCGCTCAATGCAACGAGAGGACCGACTGACTATCGAGGTCGCTGCCAGCGCACAAGCGCGGCGGCTCTCGGAGCAACTGGTCGATTTAATCAGTGCGATACCGGGGGCGGTGTTTCAGATGCAAATGGCCCCGGATGGTTTGCGTCGAATTCTTTTTGCCAGCGAAAAGGCCGCGCAGCTGCACGGTAGAACCACCGCTGAGTTAACGCAGACAGAGGAACCTGCGGGGCATGAATTCTTGTACGCCAGTGGCCCCGAAGTGCGCAAAGCCCATGCAGCTTTTGTACACAGCGTGAACACGCTCGTACCGCTCAATTTCGACACACAAACCACGCACGACGGCAAGACACGGTGGCTCCAGACGCTTGCCACGGCGCGCCGTACGCCCAATGGCGGAGCACTCTTCAACGGCGTCTGGCTGGACGTGACCGAACAAAAAGAGCATGGGCAAGCGCTGACGCGCGCCAAAAACATTGCAGAGAAAGCCGCAGAAGACAAAGCGCGCTTTCTAGCGACGATGAGCCACGAAATCCGAACCCCTCTCAATGCCATGCTGGGCATGACCCAGCTTGCGCTTCGCTATGAGTCCGAAGAGCCGCAGCGCGAGCGCATCAAGAAAACCTTGCGCGCAGGTCGGCATCTGCTGAGCATCGTCAACGACGTGCTCGATATCTCAAAGATCGAGGCTGGCAAGATGGCTCTGGAAGCGGAAGCTTTCGCACCGCGTGAATGGCTGACCGATCTCGAGGAATTGTTCTGCCCCGAGGCGCAGGCGAAAGGCCTGAACCTGCAAGTGCACCTTGCACCAACGACGCCTGAACGTGTGCGTGGCGACCCGCAGCGTATGAGCCAGATAGCGATAAATTACTTGAACAACGCTATCAAGTTCACCCAGACCGGTGACATCACCCTTCTGCTGGACACGGTGGAAAACAGTGCCTCAGGTGTCTTCCTGCGCTGCCAGGTCACTGACACCGGCATGGGTATTGACGAGCGCGATCAAGCGTCCTTGTTCACTGCGTTCGAACAGGGCGACTCGTCGATCACGCGCCGCTTCGGGGGCTCCGGATTGGGCCTGTTCATTTCCCGACAGCTCGCTGAGCTGATGGGCGGCGCGGCAGGCGTGAGCAGCACCGTCGGCACTGGCAGCACTTTCTGGTTCACGGCGCGCGTTGATGTAATGCCAGCGCACACGCCCGCACCAGCAAATGCAGGCACTGAAGTGGTCGACCGGCCGATGCACAGCCCCTACCGCAGCACGCAATTCGCGCGAGGCGCCCGCGTACTTCTAGTGGACGACAACGAGCTCAATCGGGCCGTTGCCCATGGCATGCTAGAAGTGGGCGGCATTTTGGTCGATGAAGCCTGCGATGGTACGCAGGCAATCGCCATGCTGGAGGCCGCATCGGAGGACACGTATGCCCTGGTGTTGATGGACATGCAAATGCCCATCATGGATGGCTTGACGGCAACCACCGCGCTGCGTCAGAACCCGCGCTTTGCGCAACTGCCCATCATTGCATTAACCGCCAATGCCAGCGACGACGACATTGCACGTACCCGCGCTGCAGGAATGCAAGACCATCTGTCTAAGCCTTTGCTTGAGGAAACCTTGTGGTGCTGCATGCGGCGCTGGGTACAGCTCCCGAAATCGCCTGCTCCAGCCCCGCTCGTTCGCGTTGATGTCGACAGGCTCGTTGAATTGCACGAAACTTTGGGCCCGGTTCGTACGAACACACTCATGGTAGATTTCTTGCAGGATTGCGAACGGCGTCTTGCACGCATCGAAGCGCTGACCAAGCACGCGCATTCCCTCGAATGGGGGGCTCTCGCCCAAGACGCCCATGACCTGAGTGGCAGCGCAGGCAGCTTCGGCCTGACTCAATTGGGGGATCTCGCATACCAACTGAGCACACTTGCCGAGCAACGCGATGAAGCGGGTGCGCGGATCGCCATCACAGCGTTCTTGAAGCACGCACGTATGGACTTGGCCGCCCTAAAAGTCCACAATGAAAAGCAAGTTTTCAGTCATCGGCCCGCAGTGAACACCTGATTCTGTTTCCAAATCATTTGTGTCCAGGCGCGAGGCCGCAGACAGTGCTGTAGCACGGCACAGCGAAGCAACCACGACACCGAAACAGGACGATGCCCCATGAAAGACAAGCTGCGCACGTTGTTTTCCATCCGCACCAAGCGACAGGCGCCACCCGTTGGTCCTTTGCCGCCGGTGGGGTCGTCCATCATGTGCCGCGGCCTCAAAATGCAAATCACCCACCCAATGCCGCGCGAACTGTGGGATTGGATGGTGCTGTCGGGCTGGCGCAACGTGCCTGTGGCCAACGATCGACGCCAGAGCATAGAGCTGCCAGCACGCACGATGAAGGAGCTGCTCGACGCCGCACCAAGCGAGCGCGAAGCGCTGCACGCTCGCATACTGCGCACCACCACACCGGCATCCTGAAACGCAGCTCTCCAATGCCCAGCAATACATAGCTATATTTTTAATAGCTACCAACGCTTGCACAATAAGCGAAAGCAGCCATCTAAAAATACCTCGCTGCTGCGCCTGCACGGAGACTGCCACCCAGGCAACAACCCAGTGGACGCCGCTCAATGCATGGGGCGCGGCGGCCCGCAGGGTGTAGATCTGGATAACGCCCGCATCGGCCCGGCCATGCAGAACCTATCGGTGCTGCTGTCGGGCGGCCAGCGCTGGGGCATGCCGATGCGCGCGCACCCCCTCACGCCGCCTATGCGGTTTCCAGCGTCGCCGTGGGGATGGCGTCGGCATTTTTTATCACCTGGCGCTGCGGCATGTAGTTCAGCAGCAGTTCGGTTTCTTTCTTGACCACGCTGTAGCACTCGCAGCTCAGCTTTTCCAGTTTCGGCCGGTCCAGCACCTTGATCAATCCGCGCGAATAAGAGATCACGCCGAGCTGCTGCAGTTTCAGCGCGGCCTGGGTGACGCCTTCGCGGCGCACGCCGAGCATGTTGCCGATGAACTCCTGTGTCATCGTCAGGTGGTTGTCGGACAGGCGATCCATCGACAGCAGGAGCCACCGGCAGAGCTGCTGGTCGATCGAATGGTGCCGGTTGCACACGGCGGTCTGCGAGATTTGCGTGATCAGCGCCTGCGTGTATCGCAGCATCAGCATGAGCAACTGGCCGTGGCGGTTGAACTCTTCCTTCACCCGCGTCCTGGGGAGTCGGTAGGCGTACCCGGCGCTCTGCACCACCGAGCGGCTCGGTGTGCTCTCGCCGCCCAGAAACAGGGTGATGCCGAGCAGGCCTTCGTTGCCCACCACCGAGATCGCGGTGGACGCCCCGTTCTCCATCAGATACTGCATGGAGACGATGGAATCGGTGGGAAAGTAGACATGGCGCATCGCGCGCCGCGATTCATACAAAACCGCGCGCAACGGCAGCGGAACCAGTTCCAGGTGCGGAAACAGACGGCCTTGAACGTCCGGCGACAAGGCCGCCAGAAGATGATTGTGCTGCGGCTCGGGTTTGGCGGGCACCGAGGCGCTTTTGGAACGGACCATGGGGAAGGGTTTTGACATTCGATGGAGGGCGACAACCCATGGCCCACGGCGGTAGTATCGCCCAGTACATCGGATTGGTATGTGAATCCCACTGTTTAACATAACTGACTGTGGGGCGCTTTTTCACCGGCGCTGCAACGGTCGGCATCCGCCCATGAAAGATCTTCTGCGCACCGTCTTTTCCATCCGCCAGCAGCGCCGCGCGCCGCCGGCCGGTCCTGTGCCCCCCGTGGGCGCGTTCATCATCCGCAAAGATGTGAAGATGGCGGTCAACCAGCCGATTCCGCGCGATCTGTGGAACTGGATGGTGCTTTCAGGCTGGCGCACCATTCCGGTCAAGAAAGACCGGCGCAAGTCCCTGGAGTTGCCCGCAGGCGCCCTGCTGGAACTCATCAGCGCCCACCCGACAGAGCGCGACATGGTGCATGCCCGCATCCTGCCCCAGGCCCGCGAACAGCGCGCCTGAACATCCGCTGGCCCGCTGACGAGGCCGCTGAACACCGATGGAAAACCTGGCTTGCGGACGGCTTGGGCTGCCGCGCAAAGCCGACCCATTTCGCCGATTCCCCGGCTGCCTATGCCTTGGGCGGCACCTTTGCAGTTGAGCGAAGCCAGTAGAGGAAGTAGATGGCAAAGCCCAGGTCTCCGACGGAGACACCAAAGGCTTTGAGCGGAATATCCCCACGAAGCAGGCACAGCAGTGCAATGAGGAACGCGCCCGTCTTTCCGATGGCGGCCAGCGCGATAAGGGACCGAGAAATCGTGGGAGACAGCGCCAGCCAGGCGTACGTTGCGCAGAAGAGCACAACGAAGTACGTCAGCATCCAGCGATAGAAATCGGACCCGATCGGTGGAAGCGCTGCCATGGCGCCCAGCGTCGATGGGAACATGAGCATGAGTGCGATGGCGGCGTTGTAGACGACACCCATCCAGAGAACAAGGCGCATAGGGTTCGGGCTGGCCCGTCAGGCAAGACCGTGTGTGACGCAATGTACGCATCATCGCCCAACCCGGTCGGGAACGCGTTGGTATCGACACCCGGCATCCCCCACGCGCAGCAGGCGAAGACACCGCCAAGCCGCTCATGGATGCCGGTCCAGGCAGGGCTCAACGGGTCGCCCCGGATGCAGCGGCGTCACCGCCGCAACAAAAATCCCGGCAAAGCCAAGGCTCTACCGGGATTTTTTTGCTATTTATTCAATAGCGCTTAGCGCTTGTCTGATGATCGCTTCAAGCTATTTTCGCCACCATCACACCAGCAGCGCATTCACCCGCTTGACGTAGGCGGCGGGGTCTTCCGGCAAGCCACCTTCGGCCAGCAGGGCCTGGTCGAACAGGATGTGGGCCAGGTCGTGGAAGTGCACACTGCCATCGAGCTTCTTCACCAGCGGGTGCTCGGCATTCACCTCCAGCACCGGTTTGGTTTCGGGGGCCTTCTGGCCGGCCTGCTTGAGCATGCGGGCGAGCTGCGTACTCATGCCGTCGTCCTGCACCACCAGGCAGGCGGGCGAGTCGACGAGGCGGGTGGTCACGCGCACGTCTTCAGCCTTGTCTTTCAGGGCTTCCTTGAGCTTGGCGAGCACCGGCTTGAAGGCTTCGGCGGCCTCTTCGGCAGCCTTCTTCTCGGCCTCGTCCTGCAGCTTGCCGAGTTGAACAGCGCCCTTGGCCACGCTTTGCAGCGGTGTGCCGTCGAAGTCCTGCAGGTAGTTCAGCGCCCACTCGTCCACGCGGTCGGTCATCAGAAGCACTTCGATGCCCTTCTTCTTGAAGACTTCGAGCTGCGGGCTGTTCTTGGCGGCAGCCAGGCTGTCGGCGGTGATGTAGTAGATGGCCTCCTGGCCTTCCTTCATGCGCGCCTTGTAGTCGGCAAAGCCCACCGTGGCGGTGTCGCTGGTGGTGCTGGCAAAGCGCAGCAGCTTGGCCAGGCGCTCGCGGTTGCCGAAGTCTTCGCCCAGGCCTTCCTTGAGCACGGCGCCGAACTCGGCGTAGAACGCCGTGTACTTGCCTTCCTTGGCCTTGTCGTCGGCGTCCACCACGTCGGTGACGACATCGTCACCCGTTGCGGCTTCGTGCTTGTCGTGCTTGGCCAGGTCTTCCAGCATGGAGAGCACGCGCTTGGTGCTGCCTTCGCGGATGGCGCGCACGTCGCGGCTTTCCTGCAGCAGCTCGCGGCTGACGTTGAGCGGCAGGTCGCTCGAATCGATCACGCCCTTGACGAAGCGCAGGTAGCTGGGCATCAGCGCCTCGGCGTCGTCCATGATGAAGACGCGCTTGACATAGAGCTTGATACCGGCCTTCTTGTCGCGGTTCCACAGGTCGAACGGCGCCTTGGCCGGGATGTAGAGCAGTTGCGTGTATTCGGTGTTGCCCTCGACGCGGTTGTGCGCCCAGGTCAGCGGGTTCTCGAAGTCGTGCGAGATGGCCTTGTAGAAGTCCTGGTACTGCTCGTCCGTGATGTCCTTCTTGGGCCGCGTCCACAACGCGCTGGCCTTGTTGACGGCCTCCCACTCGCCGGTCTTGACCATGGCGCCGGGCTGGCGGCCGCCGTTTTCGTCACCGGGGATGAGGAGCTCACCGTCTTTCCACTCTTCCTTTTCCATCAGGATGGGCAGGCTGATGTGGTCGGAATACTTGGCGATGACGCTCTTGAGCTTCCAGGCGTTGAGGTATTCCTCGGCGTCGTCCCGCAAATGCAGGATGACGCTGGTGCCGCGTGCGGGCCGGTCCATTGACTCGACCTCGAAATCGCCGCTGCCGCCGCTGACCCAGCGCACGCCTTCATTGGCAGGCAAACCGGCACGGCGTGACTCCACGGTGATCTTGTCGGCGACGATGAAGCCCGAATAGAAACCCACGCCGAACTGGCCGATGAGCTGCGCGTCTGCTTTTTGGTCGCCGGTGAGCTTGCCCATGAAATCCTTGGTGCCGCTCTTGGCAATAGTGCCCAGGTGGTCAATGGCCTCCTGCGCGCTCATGCCAATGCCGTTGTCCTGGATGGTGAGTGTCTTGGCATCTTTGTCGAAAGACACGCGCACTTCCAGATTGGGCGCGTCTTCGTACAGCGCGGGCTTGTCCAGTGCCTCAAAGCGCAACTTGTCGCAGGCATCGGACGCATTGGAGATCAACTCGCGCACGAAGATTTCGGGGTTCGAATACAACGAATGCGTGACCAGGTGCAGCAGTTGGGCCACTTCGGCCTGGAAGGACAGGGTTTGTTTGCTCATACGGATTTGTTGACGAAACGACGATGAAAAAGAGGACGAAGGCACAGCGCCCGCAAAGGAGATGTGCCTGCAGGCCTGTATTTATGGGCGGGCAGGCCGGGTTTCAAGCGGTGGCTGTGCGCTGGGCACCACGCAATAGAAAAACAAATTTGATAGCTGCTTGCGCTTTCTGGATAAGCGTTAGCGCCCAATTTTCCTACTATTCTTAACCATCCATGTTGATGCGCCGGACCAGCATTTGCAGCATGCCATCGGCCCTGTCGTTGGCCAACTGGCAGGTGCCTGCCGCAGCATGGCCTCCGCCGCCAAACTCGAGCATCAGGTTACCGACGTGCGTCTTGCTGCTGCGGTCCAGAATGGATTTGCCTACGGCCAGTACCGTATTTTGCTTTTGCAGGCCCCACATCACGTGGATGGAGATGTTGGCCGTGGGGAACAGCGCGTAGATCATGAAGCGGTTGGTCGCCCAAATGGTCTCCTCGGGCCGCAAGTCCAGCACTACCAGGTTGCCAATCTGCGTGGCGCATTGCAGGATTTGCTCCTTGGCCCGGGCCGCATGGTCGCGGTACAGCGCTACGCGCTCCTGCACGTCGGGTAGCTGCAAAATTTGCGCAATCGTGTGGTCGCGGCAGTATTGGATCAGGTCCATCATCAGCGCGTAGTTGCTGATGCGGAACTCCCTAAAACGCCCCAGGCCGGTGCGCGAATCCATCAGGTAGTTCAGCAGCACCCAGCCCTGCGGGTCGAGGATGTCGTCCCGCGAATACTGGGCCGAATCAGCCTGGTCGACAGCCGCCATCATTTCGTCAGTGATGCGCGGAAAAGCCGCCTTGCCGCCGTAGTGGTTGTAGACCACGCGCGCCGCCGACGGCGCATGCGCTTCAATGATGTGGTTCACATCGCGGCGCCCCGCGTTGCGCACCGTCTCGGATTCGTGGTGGTCAAACACCAGGTGCGCGCCCGGCACGTAGGGCAGGTTGGTGGTGATGTCGCGCTCGGTGATGGCGATCTTGCCGTCCTGCATGTCCTTCGGGTGCACGAAGGTGATCTCGTCGATCAGGTCCAGTTCGTTCAACAACACGGCGCACACCAGGCCATCAAAGTCGCTGCGCGTCACCAGACGGTATTTATTGTTACCCACGCTATCTCCTTGTTGCACATTCGACAGACACACATGGTAACGCTGCCGCACGGCGCATCAACTGAACCAGCGCACCAGCTGCTGCGCTACCTGGGCATCCTCTAACAGCGCCATATGGCCTACGCCATACACCACGTGCTGGTGGGTTTTGGGAAACTCCAGCGTGCGCTCGGCCTGATCGTGCTGGCCCAGCGCACTGCGCAATGGCACCAGGCCATCGCCCACCAGCCGCTCTGCCAGCGGGCTGCGCTGGCGCGCCAACGTAGCGGCCACGGTGTAGCACGCAACGCCTGCGGGCAGCGGCAGGTGGTGACGCGCGTCCGGGCTCTTGCGAAAACGGTCGCGCCCCTGCCAATCGGCTTCCTGCACATGGCCGTAGCGCAAATCGGTGATACCAGCGCTGCGCAAATGCCCCAGCCGGGCAAAGGGTCGGCTCCAGGGTGTGCTGCCCAGGATGACGTCGACCCAATTGCCTGCGCGCTCCAGCGGCGCCCCGTGGTGCGGCGTGCCCAGAAAGACCCATTTGCGCAGCTGGCCTGGCCACTGCAGTCCGGCCTGCACTGCCTGCTGGAAGGCGCTGCGCGCGACCAGACCGCCCATGCTGTGGACCAGCACGCTCAGCTCTTGCACCGGCACAGGCCAGTCGGCCAGCAGGGCTTCGATGCGGCCGGCCAGCTCCTGGCCGTTCATGGAGGTGTGCAGCCCCGTGTTGTAGCGCACATAGACTGGCGTGTAGCCCAGTGCCTGCGCCAGGTGCGCGCCATGGTCATGGCCTGCGCGCAACCACTGCAAATCATTCATGCACAGGCCATGCAACAACAGCAGCACCTTGCCGCTGGCTTGGCCTGAGGCGCGCAGGGCCACGAGATCGATTTCCCGGCCTTGCTGGCGCAGTTCCATCGACAACGCCAGCGGGTTGCCATCCTCGGCCAGTCGGTCGCCCATGACGCCGTTCAGGGCCGCGAGCACGGCTTCGCGCTCGGGTGACGGTGCGGTGCCGACACCTCGACGCTCCAGGAACGGTTCGAGCCGCAGCAGTGCCGCCTGCAGGCTGGCATCGACCAGGCGCGTGACACCCCGTATGCCCTGGTACACCAGGCCCGTGAGCCCGCGTGCACGACCCGCCTCCGAGCCGCCGGGCAGGCCCATCGTGCCTAAAACCGACTGGTGCACGCCTTCGGCAATGCCGGTGACACCGGTGGTGGCCTGGGTGGCCAGGCGAGCCACGCCGCGCAGGTCGGCAGGACGCAAGTGCCGCAAAGCCGCCATGGCGGCCCGCGCAGCATTGTCCGGCGAGGGTTTGCTCGTAGAGGCCATGGATGCTCCAGAAAATGAAAGGAATGAATCGAAAGGCGGTCAGAAGCGCTCATGCGCTCCCAGATAACGCCACTGCCCCACGGGCAGGTTTCCCAACGTGACACGGCCAATGCGGATGCGTTTGAGGCCCACCACCTTGAGCCCGACCTGCTCGCACATGCGCCGGATCTGGCGTTTTTTGCCCTCGGTCAGCACAAAACGCAACTGCTCAGGGTTCTGCCAATCCACCTTGGCAGGCTTGAGCGGCTGGCCGTCCAGACTCAGGCCGTGGCGCAAGCGCTCCAACAGCGCGGGAGGAAACACCGCCTGGACGTTGGTGCGCACCGGGTCACGCTCATCCATTTCCTGCAAGGGCGCAGCACGCTCACCCGATCGCCGGGCATCGGGCCCTTCATACACCACGCGCACCAGATATTCCTTGTCGATCAGAGAGTCTTCCCCGATGAGCTGGCGTGCCACGCGACCATCCTGCGTCAGCACGAGGAGACCCACCGAATCGATGTCGAGCCGACCCGCAGGCGCCAAGCCACGCAGATGCGGCGGCGTAAAACGCAGGCCGCTGGGGTCTTCACGCCAATGCGTACGCGGGTTGATGAGGGCCACTGCCGGTGTGTGCCCGTCTTCGGCCTGTCCCGACACATAGCCCATGGGCTTGTGCAGCACGATGGTGACCTGGCTGGCTTGCTGGCGCTGCGCTGCGCGCTCGACGGTGACCTTGTCCTGCGGCGTGACCTTGACGCCCATTTCCGCCACCTTGCCGTTCACGTAGACCCAGCCATGGGCGATCCAGTCATCGGCCTCGCGGCGCGAGCACAAGCCCAGCTCGGCCAGGCGCTTGTTCAAGCGCGTGCCGGCGGATGCTGACGCCGCCACAGGGTGCGCCACCCGCTGCCCACGGGGTAGCGGCGCGGCATCCCTGCGGGACCCGGGCCCGGGCCCGGGCCCGGGGCTGGCGGCGGGCGGTGGCGGGACTGGGCGATCGGGCGGTTGGGCGGGCGCTGCAGGACGGCGCAGGCTCAGGCGCCGGGAGGCGGTGGGCTGCTCAGGGGGGACTGCAGGCGGGCGAGGGCTGGAGGGCATGGTCAGAAAGCGGTGCAAGGGGTGCGCAGGACGCCATGGGCAGCCTCGCGCGATAACGGATTCAGAACTTCAGGCCTGCTGCTCTTGCCAAGCCAGAAAATCCTTCGCCGGCAATGGCCGGCTGATGTGATAGCCCTGCGCTTCATCGCAGTTCAGGGTGCGCAGACGTTCCAGGATGTCCGCATTTTCCACGCCTTCGGCAACCACACTCAGGCCCAGATTGTGCGCCAGGTCAATGGTGGAGCGCACGATCTGCTCGTCGCCTTCGCCTTCCTGCATACCCATCACAAAGGACTTGTCGATCTTCAGCTCTTGCACCGGCAGGCGTCGCAGGTAGGCCAGCGACGAGTAGCCCGTGCCAAAGTCATCGATCGAGAGCTTGAAACCCTGCTGTGACAGGCGGTTGAGCATGGCCTCGGCGCGCAGCGGGTCGTCCATGATGGCGCTCTCGGTGATTTCAAGGCACAGGCTTGAAGCCTGTACGCCATGGCGCGACAAGATAGCCGCCAGTCGGGTGCTCAGCTCGGGGTCGAGCAGATCGCGGGTGGACAGGTTGACCGACACACGCAATTGCAGCGCCCGGGAACGCTCATCGGCCAGGAGGCGCACCACAGCGTCAAAAACCCACAACGTGAGTTGGCGCACGAAACCGGTCTGCTCGGCAAAGGGGATGAACTCCATGGGCGGCACCAGACCGCGGTGCGGGTGCTGCCAGCGCACCAAAGCCTCGGCAGCGCAGCCTTCGGCGCTGTGCAGCGCCACCTTGGGCTGCAGGAAAAGGCGCAGCTCGCTTTGGTCAACGGCGCGCCGCAGGTCGCCCAACAGCGTCAAAGTCTGTGCACTCGACGAATCGAGCGCCGGGTCATACAGCAGTGCGGCACTCAGTTTGCGCTTGGCCGCGTACATGGCGATTTCAGAACGGTTGAGCAAGGTGTCGGCATCTGCGGCATCGCCCGGCCAGCAGGCAATGCCAATACCTGCACTCAAATCCACCGTCTGGTCATCGAACTCCAGTGGCGCTTCGAAAGAACGTGCAATTCCCCGTGCCACCTCCAGCGCCTGGATGCCATCGGTATCGTGCAACAGCAGCGCAAATTCATTGCCACCCACGCGCGCCACCATGTCTTCGGGCATGTGGACATGGGGCCGCAGCCGTCCGGCCACGGCCTGCAACAACCGATCGCCAAAGGCGTAGCCCAGCACATCATTCACATGCTTGAAGCGGTCCAGATCGAGCAACAGCACGGCCAATGGGCGCGGTTCGTCACCCTGCGCCTTGATGGACTGCATCAAGGCACTGCGAAAACGCTCACGATTGGGCAGGCCCGTCAAGCGGTCCCGGTAGGCCAGGTCGCGCACCTTGGATTGCTGGCGGGCAATATCGAGGCGCATGTGGTCGAAAGAACGGGCCAGATCCCCGATCTCATCGGCACGCTCCATGTGCTCCATGGGCACGCTGTAATCTCCCTCCGAGAGCCGCCCTGTGGCAGTCAGCAGTGAACGCAGCGGCGTCGTCACGCGCCGCGCCATGGCCCCGCTGCCCAGTGCAAAAAGCACAAGACCGCCCACCGTGATGCTGGCCAGCAGAAACTGCAGCTGCCGGTACGGCGCCACCAGCGGATCAACGGAACGCAGCAGCAATGCATGCACCTGCCCCCCCAGGGCGTCCATGCTGCTGGACCGCACCAGCAGGGTTCCGGCATCGGTCTCCAGTTCGTTCACCGCGCCGCCACTGTCACGCAGCGCGGCCAGCGCAGAACCCGTCAGCGTGCTCACAGGCAGCGACACGGCCCCGCCTTCCGGCTGTACCCGCACTGCCACGTCCACAGCCAGCAACTGGCGCATTTCTTCGGCCAAGGGCTGGCCAATCGGGAAACCCATCAACACCCAGCCAATCACCACAGGCGCCTTGAGCGGCACCATGACAAACATGTAGGCCTGCCCACCCAGCACAGCGACCTGGCTCGACTGGGGTTGTGCGGCCAGAGCCTGGATGACTGGCGACAGAGATTCCGGCAGGGGAGGCATCCCTTCGGCCAGACTGGTGGCGCGCAGAGCGAATTGGGTGTCCAACAAGGCGGTGACAACCGCACCAATGCGTGCGCCGTGGTTCTCCAGCGCCGACTGGATGGTGTCCCGGTCGCCCGAATTGACTGCCGAACGGAAACCAAAATCGGCGGCCAGCAGGACCGACCCCTGGCGCAGACGCTCAGCGTTTTGTTCCAGTAGCCGGTGCCACACCCGTTCGTCGGTATCGAGCTCTCGCGCAATCTGGCTCCTTGCGTTGCGGTCGATGCTGGCGCGCACGACGGCGAAACCTGCCGCTTGCACGACCAGCAAGAGCAGCAGCGAAATGCCCACGAGGCGAGCAATGAGACTGCGCGGCAAGGCCCGAAACGTCAAGGCTGCAACCCCACCATCTGCACCGTGACCACGGCTTCGCCCGCAGCCGGCACCGTCAGGGTTTGTTGCAGAGCGGGCGTACCCACCGGCTGGCGTGGGTGCCAGACGCGCAACTGGTAGCTGCCTGTGGGCACGTTGTCGAGGCGCACGCGGCCTGCCACAGAGCCACCCAGGCCCGTCTGTGCGTAGTAGGGTGTATCCAGCACAACAATCCAACCCACCATGTTGTCGTGGATATTGCAGCCCAGCAAGACCACTCCCGGCTGATCAAACAGCACCGGCTGGGCATCCTTGCCCTTGTAGAGCTTGAGTTCAAATTTCTTGGTGGGCGAGAAAGAATAGACATGGTGGCGCACCGCGTCCATGTTCGGAAACTGCACCTCGGTGCCCACGGTGGTCACCAGCACGGCAGGCACAAATTGCTTTTGTTGCTGTGCCATGGCCACGCCATGCATAGGCCTCACCTGGCGGCGCGCCTCGGCGGACTCCAGATAAACCACCGCCTGATCCAGGGGCTTGTCTGCAGCGGCGTCACGAACCTCCACCTGCACACTGCCCGCCCAGGCCGACGCCAGGGGCAACAGCGCCAACCCGACCGCCCGCAACCAGGAACCTACCGGCAATAGCAGTGATTTCATCGCGGCGGGCTCCTTTGTCCCTTGTTTATAGCGCATGCCAAAGTGCACAAAATTTCTGACAGTCTCGTGCACACGTCATTTGCCCTCGCGGAGCCAACCTGCACGCATGGCTTCCAGATTCAGCACCCTGAGACCGCCGTATTCGACACGAATGGCCCCTTGCGCTTCCAGCGTGGCCAGGGACTCGTTGACGCGCTGGCGCGACAGCCCCACCAAATAGGCCAGTTCTTGCTGGGTAATGCGCAGCACTTCCCCCACACCGGGGTAAAGCACCGAGTTGAACAGCGCGGCCAAGCTGCGGGCGACCCGCACATCCGGGTTGTTCAATCGATCGATTTCGCGCGCCGCGATGAATTGCCCCAGGCGCTCGTTGAGCTGGTGCATTACAAACCGGTTGAACCCGATGGAGTGGTCTAGCAGCCAGTGAAAAGTATCAATGGGCAGCCCGGCGACCACACTCTTGCGCAGCGCCTGGACGTTGTAGCGGTAGGGTTCGCGCTTGACCGCCGTGCCCTCTCCAAACCAGCCTCCAGGTGGCAGACCGGCAAAGGTCATGGTGCCGCCATCGGCGTTGTCGTTGCTCATTTTCAACAGCCCTTCGACTACGCCGAACCAGTAGGTGACAGGGCGTCCGATTCGGCAAACGTAGTCGCCGGCCAGGGCATCGCCCACGAGCAGCGCTGCCACTGCGCGCTCACGCTCGGCAGCCTGCAGGAGGGACAGCCAAGGAATCCCGCCCAACTCTTCCGTGGTGGGCTGGCGTCGGCGGTGGTGCAGTGACAAGTCCTGGTACATACGGTGATTGCTGGGCGGAACGCCTGGGAAACCAGCGCGCCTTGCGCATTGGTTCCTGAGCATGCCCTTTCTTTTCAAGAAAATTTGTACGGGAATACCACGACACAAATTGTCGTCGGAAAGACAAAATATTTCCAATTTGCGCTCAATGATAGGTGTGTCAAGGCTTCACCGCTCAGAACACAGAGGAGCAACGTCCCATGCATTTTCCCCCTTCCCCCACGGCTTCATCGTCTGCACAGCCCTATTTCCCCAGGCGTCGCAGCGTGCTCGCCGCCGCTCTTGCCCTGCCCGTGCTGGGTTGGGCCTCGCGTGCACATGCGCAAGACGGCGTGGTGAAGATCTTTCAATCGACCGCACTGACAGGCCCGCTGGGTGATCTGGGCTCTGCCATGCACCAGGGCGCCAAGGCTGCCTTCGCTGGCGCCAATGCACGCGGCGGCGTACATGGGCGAAAAATTGAGCTTGCGACCCTGGACGATGGGTATGAAATTCCGCGTGCCCTGGCCAACGTCGACAAGTTTCTGGCAGACCCCGATTGCTTCGCTCTCTTCAACTGCATGGGCACCCCCATGGTGGGCGCAATGATGCCCAAGGTGCTGGAGTCGGGCGTGCCGTTCTTTGCCCCGTTCACGGGGGGGCAGCTCAGCCGCATTCCGGGCGCCCGCAATGTCTTCAACATCCGCGCCAGCTACGCCGAGGAGGCTGAGAAGGCTGTGCAGCACCTGGCCACCATCGGCATCCGCCGCATTGCGGTCGTGTACCAGAACAACGCCTTCGGCAAGGAGGTGTTTGACAGCGCGCAAAAGGCCATTGCCGAAGCCAAGCTCTCCCCGGCCCTCACGGCCACGGTAGAGAACGACTCTTCCGATGCGGCCAGCGCCGCAGCCAAGCTGGCCGCTGGCAATCCCGAGGCGGTGTTGATCGGTCTTGCGGGCAAGCCCGCCCTGGAGTTTGTGAAGGCTTTTCGCCCCATGCGCCAGGGCGTCACGCTCTATGCGCTCTCGGTGCTGGGCACCTCGGCCAATGTCAAAGCGCTGGGGCCCCACGCCACCGGCATGGCCATTTCACAGGTTATGCCTCTGCCATCGAACGTGGTGGTTCCTGTCGTGCGCGAATTCCAGCAAGCCCTCAAGGCCCTGGGCACACCGGCCGACTCCTCACACTTGGCGCTGGAGGGCTACATCAATGCCCGCGTCTTCATCGAAGCGCTGCAGCGTGCCGGGCGCAACCCGACGCGTGCCGCGTTTATTGATGCGACCTGGAATCTCAAAAAAATGGATCTGGGAGGTTTCGAAGTGAACGCCAGCACACCCGAGCGCAATGCCTCTCGTTTTGTGGAGCTCACGCTGGTGACGCGTGACGGTCGGTTCATGCGCTGATGGGGTACATACCCGATCAGGAGTTTCCCTTAAATTGTCGTCACAAAGACAAGATAGCGTCAAAGTCAGTCCTACGATAGCCCCAGAGGTGTGGCATAGGCTCCACCACCGGAACTACCGGACCCACAGACATCTTGCACATGATAGGAACCGGAATGAAGACCACGTTCCCGCAACTGCTGCTCAAACACGCAGCCGAGCGCCCCACCGACGCGGCGCTGCGCGAAAAAGAATACGGCATCTGGCAGACATGGACCTGGAAAGACACGGCTGAAACCGTGCGGCATCTGGCTTGTGGCTTGCTCGCACTGGGCTTCCAGCGTGGCCAGAATCTGGCCCTGGTGGGCGACAACCGTCCCCACCTCTACATGAGCATGGTGGCCGTACAGAGCATTGGCGGCGTACCCATTCCGCTCTACCAGGATGCCGTGGCCTCTGAAATGGCCTTCGTGATGGAGGATGCCGAAGTCCAGTTCCTGTTTGCTGAAAACCAGGAACAGGTCGACAAGCTGCTGGAAGTGCGCGAAACCGTGCCCGGCATGGCGCACATCATTTACGACGACCCGCGCGGTCTGCGCAAATACGACCAGCCCGGTCTGATCAGCACCGAAAAACTCAAGGAACTGGGTGCCGAATGGGACCGCACCCACGCAGGCGCCTGGGATGCCCAGGTGGCACAGAACAGGCCCGACGATGTGTCGGTGATCCTCTACACTTCGGGCACCACCGGCAAGCCCAAGGGCGTGTGCCAAACCCACGCGAGCTTCATCGGCTCCGCCCAGGGCGGCGTCGAGGTCGATGGCCTGAACCCCAAAGACAACGTGATCTCCTACCTGCCCCCGGCCTGGGTGGGTGATCACCTGTTCTCGCTGGCGCAGTGGCTGGTGGCGGGTTTCACCATCAACTGCCCCGAATCGGCCGCCACCGTCTCGATTGACCTGCGCGAGATCGGCCCGACCTATTACTTCGCTCCTCCGCGCGTGTTTGAAGGCATGCTGACCTCTGTCTCCATCCGCATGGAAGACGCCGCCCCCTTCAAGCGCTGGATGTATGCCAAGGCGATGGACCTGGCCCGGCGCGTGGGCTCGGACATCCTCGACGGCAAGAGCGTGGGTTTCATGGACCGCCTGATGTACACCCTGGGCGACATCACCATCTACGGCCCGCTGCGCAACGTCATGGGCCTGTCGCGCATTCGCGTGGCCTACACCGCGGGCGCTGCCATCGGCCCGGACCTGTTCCGCTTTTTCCGCTCCATCGGCATCAACCTCAAGCAACTCTACGGCCAGACCGAGACCTGCGCCTATGTGTGCATCCAGAAGAACGGCCAGGTCAAGCTCAACACAGTGGGCCAGGCCGCGCCCGGCATCGAGCTGAAGATCGCCGACAACGGCGAGGTGCTGGTCAAGGGCGTCTCGGTGCTCAAGGAGTACTACAAGCGCCCCGACGCCACGGCCGAGGTCATCGATGCCAATGGCTACTTCCACACGGGCGATGCCGGCGTGCTCGACCAGGACGGCCACCTGCGCATCATCGACCGCGCCAAGGACGTGGGCAAGCTCACCGGCGGCGCCATGTTCGCGCCCAACTACATCGAGAACAAGCTCAAGTTCTTCCCGCAGGTCAAGGAAGCCGTGTGCTTCGGCCACGACAAAAACCAGGTCTGCGCCTTCATCAACATCGACTACGAGGCCGTGGGCAACTGGGCCGAGCGCCAGGGCCTGCCCTATGGCGGCTATGTGGACCTGGCCTCCAAGCCCCAGGTGCTGCAGCTCATCGCCGAATGCATCGGCCAGGTCAACGCCGACCTGGCGAGCGAGCCTGGCATGTCCGACACGCAGGTAGCGCGCTTCCTGGTGCTGCACAAAGAGCTGGACCCCGATGACGACGAGCTGACCCGCACCCGCAAGGTACGCCGCAACTTCATCGCACAGAAGTACGGTGTGCTGGTCGATGCACTCTATGACGGCCGCACCGCGCAGTTCATTGAAACCCAGGTCAAGTTCGAGGACGGCCGCACCGGCAGCGTGAGCGCCACGCTGCAAATCCTCGACGCCAAGATCCATGCGCCTGCCAAGGCCACTGCCTGAGACACCGGAAAGCAGCCCATGACCCAGAAAAAGATTGGCGACGTCATCCTGGACGTCAAGAACATCAGCCTGCGCTTTGGCGGCGTGAAGGCCCTGACGGACATTTCCTTCAACGTGAAGGAGCACGAAATCCGCTCCATCATCGGACCCAACGGCGCCGGCAAGAGCTCCATGCTCAACTGCATCAACGGTGTCTACACGCCCTCGGAGGGTTCGATCACCTTCCGTGGCAAGACCTTCGGCCACATGAACAGCCGCCAGGTGGCCGAGATGGGCGTGGCACGCACGTTTCAGAACCTGGCGCTTTTCAAAGGCATGAGCGTGATCGACAACATCATGACCGGCCGCAACCTCAAGATCAAAAGCAACCTCCTGCTGCAGGCGCTGCGCATCGGCCCGGCCGAGCGCGAGGAAATCGCGCACCGCGAGAAGGTCGAGCACATCATCGACTTCCTCGAAATCCAGGCCTTCCGCAAGACCCCCGTGGGTCAATTGCCCTACGGCCTGCAAAAGCGCGTCGACCTGGGCCGTGCACTGGCCATGGAGCCGCAGGTGCTGCTGCTCGATGAGCCCATGGCCGGCATGAACGTGGAAGAGAAGCAGGACATGTGCCGCTTCATCCTCGATGTGAACGACGAGTTCGGCACCACCATCGTGCTGATCGAGCATGACATGGGCGTAGTGATGGACATCTCCGACCGTGTCGTGGTGCTGGACTACGGCAAAAAGATCGGCGATGGCGAGCCCGAAGAGGTGCGCAACAACGAAGACGTGATTCGCGCCTATCTGGGCACCAGCCACTAAAAACATGACCCCCACGCTTGTCACTTCGTGTATTGCGCTGCCCCCCAAGGGGGCCTCGGTCGCCTTGGGGCGGCCCGGCGCCGACCGACTCTGAACGGAAAAAGCAAATGGCATTCTTTCTTGAAACACTGATTGGCGGCCTGATGGCCGGCATGCTCTATTCGCTGGTGGCTCTCGGCTTCGTGCTGATCTACAAGGCCTCGGGCGTCTTTAACTTCGCCCAAGGCGCCATGGTGCTGTTCGCAGCGCTGGCCATGGCCCGTTTTGCCGAGTGGATTCCAAAATGGACTGGCATCGACAACCTGATCGTGGCCAATCTTCTGGCCTTCGTGATCGCGGGCGTCTTTATGTTCGCGGTGGCCTGGCTCATCGAGCGCCTGGTGCTGCGCCACCTGGTCAATCAGGAAGGCGCCACCCTGCTGATGGCCACGTTGGGCATCACCTATTTTCTTGAAGGCCTGGGCCAGACGTTTTTTGGCAGCGACATCTACAAGATCGACATTGGCATGCCCAAGGATCCGGTGTTCCTGTTCGAATCCATGTTCCCGGGCGGTGTACTGGTGAACAAGGAAGATGTGATAGCCGCCGCCATCGCCGCCGCGCTGGTGCTGCTGCTGAGCATCTTCTTCCAGAAGACGAAAACCGGCCGCGCCCTGCGCGCCGTGGCCGACGACCACCAGGCGGCCCAGTCCATCGGCATCCCGCTCAACCACATCTGGGTCATCGTCTGGTGCGTAGCGGGCGTCGTGGCCCTGGTGGCCGGGATGATCTGGGGCTCCAAGCTGGGCGTGCAGTTCTCGCTCACCACCGTGGCGTTGCGCGCCCTGCCAGTGGTGATCCTGGGCGGCCTGACCTCGGTGCCCGGCGCCATCATCGGTGGCCTGATCATCGGCGTGGGCGAAAAACTCTCCGAGGTGTACCTGGGCCCCTTCGTGGGCGGCGGCATCGAAATCTGGTTTGCCTATGTGCTGGCGCTCGTGTTCCTGCTGTTCCGTCCGCAAGGTCTGTTCGGCGAAAAAATCATCGATCGTGTGTGAAACACACGATTCGCCCGAAGGGCGCTTCGCGCAGCGAAGAATGATTTTTCGGCGAAGGGCACGCAGTGCCCGCAGCCAAAAGATCATCACCCTTGGTTGAAAGTTTAGGAGTAAATAATGTTCTACCGCGAAAACGGCCAGTTCAAGACCAGCTACCGGGCCGACCAGCAGATTTTCCCGATCGCCCAGGACCGCATTGCCCTCGCCCTGCTGCTGGCCGTGGCCTTCCTGGTGGTGCCCATGCTGGCCAGCGATTATTTCTACCGCGCCATCCTGATTCCGCTGGTCATCATGTCGATGGCGGCGCTGGGCGTGAACATCCTTGTGGGCTACTGTGGCCAGATCTCGCTGGGTTCGGGCGCCTTCATGGCCGTGGGCGCTTACGGGGCCTTCAACTTCTTCGTGCGTTTCCCCGGCATGCCCTTGATTCCAGCGCTGATCATGGGCGGCCTGTGCGCCACCTTCTTCGGCATTCTGTTCGGGCTGCCCAGCCTGCGCGTCAAAGGCCTGTACCTGGCCGTGGCCACGCTGGCCGCGCAGTTTTTCAGTGACTGGATGTTCCTGCGCATCAAGTGGTTCACCAACAACTCGGACTCGGGCTCGGTGTCAGTGAATAACCTGCAGGTTCTGGGCATGCCCATCGACAGCGCTGTGAGCAAGTACCTCTTCTGCCTGACACTGCTGGTCATCGTGGCCCTGCTGGCCAAGAACCTGGTGCGCGGCGCCATTGGCCGCGAGTGGATGGCTATCCGCGACATGGACGTAGCCGCCGCCGTGATCGGCATCCGCCCGATGTACGCAAAGCTCAGCGCCTTTGCCGTGAGCTCCTTCATCATCGGCATGGCCGGCGCGCTGTGGGCCTTTGTGCACCTGAGCGCGTGGGAACCAGCAGCCTTCTCGGTGGAAATTTCGTTCCGCCTGCTGTTCATGGTGATCATCGGCGGCATGGGCTCCATCATGGGCGCATTCTTTGGCGCAACCTTCATCGTGGTGCTGCCCATCTTCCTCAACCAGTTTCTCCCGGCACTGGCGGGCCTGTTCGGGTTCGAGATTTCCACGGCGGCCGTTTCGCACGCCGAACTGATGATCTTTGGCGCCCTGATCGTCTGGTTCCTGATCGTCGAACCCCATGGCCTGGCCAAGCTGTGGTCTATCGGCAAGCAAAAACTCCGCCTCTGGCCGTTCCCGCATTGAGGGCTGCTGCAGGAAACCACTTACACGCTATTCCTGATACCGACAGCCCTGATAGGGGCGTCCACTACGCAACTGGTATTTCCCCCGTGCTTCAACACTTTCATTCAAAGGAGACATCCATGAAGCTTTCGAAAATCGTGATTGCTGCTACTGTCGTGGCCGCAGGTGCAGCGTCGCTGTCCACCAGCGCGCTGGCGCAGGCCAAGGAGCAGTTCTTCCCGCTGCTGTCTTACCGTACCGGTCCCTACGCACCCAACGGCACACCCTGGGCCAACGGCAAGCAGGACTACCTCAAGATGATCAATGCCCGCGACGGCGGCATCAACGGTGTCAAGCTCACATTTGAAGAGTGCGAAACCGGCTATGCCACGGACCGCGGCGTGGAATGCTACGAGCGCCTCAAGAGCAAGCCCGGCGTGGCCCTGTTCGACCCGCAAGCCACCGGTATCACCTTTGCATTGACCGAAAAGGCCCCTGTGGACAAGATTCCGCTGATGACGCTGGGATATGGCCTGTCGGTGGCGCAGGACGGTATGGCCTTCAAGTGGAACTTCCCGTTGATGGGCAGCTACTGGACCGGCGCCGACATTCTGATCCAGCACATCGGCAAGGGCCTGGGCGGCATGGACAAGCTCAAGGGCAAGAAGATTGCGCTGGTGTACCACGACAGCCCGTTCGGCAAGGAGCCCATCCCGCTGCTGCAGGAGCGCTCCAAGATGCACGGTTTTGAGCTGCAGATGCTGCCCGTGACGGCCCCCGGTGTGGAGCAAAAGGCCACCTGGCTGCAGGTGCGCCAGAGCCGACCCGACTATGTGCTGCTCTGGGGCTGGGGGGTGATGAATTCGACCGCCCTGAAGGAAGCGCAAGCCACCGGTTTCCCGCGCGAAAAAATGTACGGCGTGTGGTGGGCCGGTGCCGAGCCTGACGTGCGCGACGTGGGCGAAGGCGCCAAGGGCTACCACGCCCTGGCGCTGAACGGTTCGGGCACGCAGCCCAAGGTGATCCAGGACATTCTCAAAAACGTGCACGACAAGGGACAGGGCACAGGGCCCAAGGATGAGGTGGGTTCGGTGCTGTACACCCGGGGCGTGATCATCCAGATGCTGGGTGTGGAAGGTGTGCGCCGTGCACAGGAACGCTTTGGCAAGGGCAAGGTCATGACCGGTGAGCAAGTGCGCTGGGGCCTGGAGAACCTGGCCCTCGACCAGAAAAAGCTCGATGCCATGGGCTTTAACGGTGTGATGCGTCCGCTGTCCACGAGCTGTGCCGACCACATGGGCTCGACCTGGGCCCGTGTGCAGACCTGGGACGGCAAGAAGTGGGACATCGGCGCCGACTGGTACCAGGCCGATGAGCAGATTCTTAAGCCCATGGTCAAGGCAGGTTCTGAAAAGTACATGTCCGACAAGAAGCTGACACGCCGCGACGTGGCTGACTGCCAGAGCTAAGGACATCCCCCTGAGGCGCTGCGCGCCTTCCCCCTTCTCTTGCAGCACTGCGCGCTGCGGAAGGGGGACAACGCCAGCGCTACGGGGCGGCCCTTGCGCGGCGTTCCTGGCCTGGGCCGCGCCAGTTTTTATCGGCTGTGTTTACAGCCGCCAATCGAAAGGGTTGCCAACTCAACCCTTTCGATTGGCAAAGCGAAGGCAACACAATGGACTCCAAAAACATCGTTCTGAACGTCAACGGCATCGAGGTCATCTACAACCACGTGATCCTTGTGCTCAAGGGTGTCTCGCTGCAGGTGCCCGAGGGCAGCATCGTGGCCATCCTGGGCGGCAATGGTGCCGGCAAGACCACCACGCTGCGCGCCATCTCGAACCTGCTCAAGGGTGAACGGGGAGAAGTCACCAAGGGCAACATCGATCTGCGCGGCGAACGCATCGAGAACCTCTCGCCGGCCGATCTGGTCAAGCGCGGCGTGGTGCAGGTGATGGAAGGGCGCCACTGCTTTGCCCACCTCACCATCGAGGAAAACCTTCTGACCGGCTCCTACACGCGCTCGAGCAAGGCGGAGATCGCTGCCAACCTGGAGAAGGTCTACAACTACTTCCCGCGCCTCAAGACACGCCGCACCTCTCAGGCGGCCTACACCTCGGGGGGCGAGCAGCAGATGTGCGCCATTGGCCGCGCCCTGATGACCAACCCCAGCATGGTGCTGCTGGATGAGCCCTCCATGGGCCTTGCGCCGCAGATCGTCGAAGAGGTGTTCAACATCGTCAAGGATCTGAACACCAAGGAAAAGGTCACCTTCCTGCTGGCCGAGCAGAACACCAACATGGCCCTGAAGTATTCCGACTATGGATACATCATGGAATCGGGCCGCATCGTGATGGACGGCGTCTCTTCCGACCTGGCCAACAACGAAGACGTCAAGGAGTTCTACCTGGGCGTCGGCGGCGGCGAGCGCAAGAGTTTCAAGGACGTCAAGAGCTACAAGCGCCGCAAGCGCTGGCTGGCCTAAAGCCATAGGGGCCCATGGGCTCTTCAACCACCAAAGGGCGGCCCGGCATCGATCGGATCGCCGTGTCCGCAGCTCCCGCACGAATTTGCACCGCACTGGAACTTCCATGACCTCTTTCTACGACGCGCTGGAAACGCGCACACCAGCCGAACGCGAAGCAGCCCACATGGCGGCGCTGCCTGTGCAGGTAGCCCATGCGCGCGCGCACTCGCCGGCCTTCGCCGCGATCCTGGCCGATGTGGATCCTGCCTTGGTGACCAGCCGTGCCGCTCTGGCCCGCCTGCCGGTCACCCGCAAGCATGAGCTGCTCGAGCGCCAACAGGCAGAGCGCTCGCACAATGTGTTTGGGGGGTTTGCCACGGTCGGCTTTGGTGCTGCCATGCCGCGCGTCTTCGCGAGCCCCGGCCCCATTTATGAGCCCGAGGGAACCCGCCGCGATTACTGGCGCATGGCGCGGGCCTTGAATGCGGCCGGTTTTAAGGCGGGCGAACTCATCCACAACTGCTTTTCTTACCACTTCGTTCCCGCGGGTTCAATGATGGAAAGTGGCGCCCATGCCCTGGGCTGCACCGTTTTCCCCGGCGGCACGGGCCAGACCGAGCAGCAGGTGCAAGCCATGGCCGATTTGCGTCCTGCCGGTTATATCGGCACGCCCAGCTTCCTCAAGCTCATTGTCGAGAAGGCACTGGACATGCAGGTGCCGCTGCCCAGCATCACCAAGGCATTGCTCTCGGCCGAGGCCTTCCCACCGTCGCTGCGCGACTGGTTTGCCGAGCGCGGCATCACCGGCTACCAGTGCTACGGCACCGCAGACCTGGGTCTGATTGCCTACGAAACAGCCGCGCGTGAAGGCCTGGTAATGGACGAAAACGTGATCGTTGAGATCGTGCGTCCCGGCACCGGCGACCCGGTGCCCGAGGGCGAGGTGGGCGAACTCGTCATCACCACACTGAACACCGACTACCCACTGATCCGCTTTGGCACAGGCGACCTCTCGGCCATCTTGCCCGGCACCTGCCCCACTGGTCGCACCAACACGCGCATCAAGGGCTGGATGGGCCGTGCCGACCAGACCACCAAAGTACGCGGCCTGTTCGTGCATCCGGGCCAGGTCGCCCTGATCACCAGCCGCTTCCCGCAGGTGTTGCGTGCACGCCTGGTGGTGCGCGGCGAAATGGCGAACGACCAGATGGTGCTGCAGGTGGAAACCACCGAAACCACTGGGGGCCTCGCACCCCGGCTGCAGGATGCCATCCGAGAAGTGACCAAGCTGCGGGGCGAGGTGGAACTGGTCGCCCCGGGCACCCTGCCCAACGACGGCAAGGTGATCGAGGACGCGCGCAGCTACCGCTGATACGGATTTTCCGGGCTACGCTCCCCAAACCACGTCCTGCCCCTCGGCAGCGCTGCGGCGCAGCATGTCGATAAAGGGCGCGGCCCGCTGGCGCAGCGTGACCGTATCCTGCTCCGCGTCACCGGATTCTGTCTCCTTGGCCTCGTCGGCCTGGGCCGCTTCGGCCCTGCGGCGTTCATCGGCTGCCACGGCGGCCTCCAGCGCCGCTATAGCCGAAGGAATCTGCGCGGCCGTCACGATGCCCTGGCGTGCTGGCTCCCTGCCCATGGCCTGCAGCAAGCGCCGCCCGTGCGGCTCCAGCAGGATCAGATCGGCCGTGGCGCGGGATTTGAATTTGTAGAGCATGGCACTTCCTTGGAATACATGTAGTCGCGGGTGAACGGGTACGCCGATTGTGCACCGGGCAAGGCGCCCGCCCGCGCTCCGCCGTCGGGCCGCGCCGCGAGGATCTGGTGCAGGGAGATCCAGCCGCGCTCGAAGCCCAGCGCACTGCCCGCCAGGTACAGGCGGTAGGCGCGCAGCGCCTTGGCGGCCTCCACGGGGCCGGCTTGCGCCTCCAGCACCTGCTGCGCTCGAGGCAGCACTGCCTCGAGCGCATCCGACCAGGCCCAGAGCGTGCGCGCGTAGTGGGGACGCAGGTTTTCAGTGTCCACCATCTCCAGGCCCGAGCGGGCCAGGTCGTGCAGCACCGTGCTCACGTGCAGCAACTCACCGCCCGGGAAGATGTACTCCTCGATGAAATCGCCCATGCCAGCGCCCAGCTCCGTGTTGTCCACTCCTGCGGCGGTGATGCCATGGTTCAGCAGCAGCCCGCCGGGCCGCAGCAGACCGTGCAGGGTACCGAAGTAGCGCGGCATCTGCGCCCGCCCGACATGCTCGAACATACCGACGGACGCAATCCGGTCGAACGGTTCGAGGTCCTCCATCTGGCGGAAGTCGCACAGCTGCATGCGCACACGCGATTGCAGGCCGCACTCGGCGATGCGGCGCTGCGCATGGGCGTGCTGATTGCGCGACAGCGTGATGCCGGTGGCATCGGCACCGTAATGCTCGGCCGCCCACAGCAGCAGCCCACCCCAGCCCGCACCCACGTCGAGCAGGCGGTCCCCGGGGCGCAGCCGCAGCTTGCGGCAGATGTGGTCGAGCTTGGCCTCCTGCGCCTGCGCGAGCGTGAGGTCCGGCGTGCGGTAGTAGGCGCACGAGTACACACGCAGCGGATCAAGCCAGAGCGCGAAGAAATCGTCCGACAGGTCGTAGTGGAACCGCACATAGCGCGTATCGCGCACGACCGTGTGCACCACCAGGGACCGGGCCCGGGCCATGGCGCGCGTCCACCAGCCGGTGTGGTCGTGTGCGGGGTCGTGCACCACCAGCCCGGCGGCTGCGGCCATCAGTGCGCGCATGCTGCCCTCCATCTCCACGCGGCCTTCCACGATGGCCGCGCCCACATCGCCCACCTGCCCGCCCGCCAGGGCGGCGAGCGTCAGCCGGTCCGCGAAGCGCAGGCGGACATCGGCGTCCTGGCTGCCCAGCCGCTGCCCGCCCGGCAGTTCGAGCGCCAGGCGGACTGGCAGACGGTGCAGCCGCTCTTCGAGGTTGTGCAGCAGATGTGGCATGGTCTGCCATTCTTGTCCCGCTGGCCACCCCCGTCAACACGGCGGGGAGCCCTGGCACCGGGGTTACGCCCAGCGTGCCCGGACCCAGCCGCGCAGGTGGTGCCATGGGTCGGCCCCGCAACTCCGGCAAGGCAGGGACGAAAGCCCTCAGGAATGGGCCTTGTCGACCGACAGACCCGCCCGCGTGCGCAGCAGCCACTGGCCAAGGGCGCCGCCATACAGGATGAAGGCCAGCGCCGCGCCGATCAGCGGCAGCGCCGCGAACACCCAGCCCGTGAGGCGCTCGCCGCCCAAGGCCACGCCCACCAGCAGCGCCACGGCCGGGTTCACGAACGAATAGCTGCCCGCCACGGCGGCCGAGGTGTTTTGCAACAGCCACAGGTAGGCATT
>NZ_BAAGQN010000013.1:0-20358 GCF_054783455.1 Simplicispira piscis | reverse complement strand
GCTCAAACCACAGCGCCACCACCAGCCCCATCGCACCGCCTACCAGCCACTGCGCCGCCGACGCCATGGCGGGTGGCGGGAGCGACAGCCTGCGCGACGCATACGAGCCGAGGCTCCAGCACAGCGGCGCGCCAAAAGCCAACAGCGCGCCCCAGCCGGAGGTTGAGAAATCGCCCTCCAGCGCCAGCAGCAATGCCCCCACCACGCCCAGCGCCAGCCCGGCCCAGCTGGTGGCAGGCACTTTTTCACCCCCCCAGTGCGTCCACAAAGCCAGCCACATGGGCATGGTGGTGACCACGGTGGCCATCAGGCCGGAACCGATGCCCATTTTTTGCGCAAAGCCAATGCAGTTCATGGCCAGGAAGACCATCAACCCTCCCACCACGGCACTGCTGCGCCACTGCGCCCGCGTGGGCAGCGTATGTCCTTGTGCCAGGGCCACCAGCAGCATCACCCCCCCGGCACACAGGAAGCGCGCCGCATTCATCAGCAGCGGCGGCATGGTTTCTAGAGCAATGCCCATGGCAAAGTAAGTGGTTCCCCACACGACATAGACCAGCAGCAGCGCCACGGCCAAAGCCATACCCCGCCGGCTGGCGGCTTGCATATTGAAAATAGACGTCATATTCTCTGCTTTACCGAAAATTTGTTTGAAATTTTGTCAATTTCTGAATTTTTACCGAATACACCCCATGACGCAAGCAAATATTCAGATAGATGACGTTGACTCCAGAATTATTTCGGCCTTAGCGGCAGACGGCCGTCGTTCCTATGCCGACATTGGTGCCGAGGTGGGGCTATCCACCGCTGCCGTGCACGAGCGGGTGAAGAAAATGCTGGAAAAAGGCGTAATCCGCCGCTTTTCCATCAGCGTGGACCCGGACCGCGTAGGGCTGAACTTCACCGCCTTCGTGGCGATCCGCAACGATGGCGGCATCCACTGCCGCGACGTGGCACCGCGCCTGCTGGCCATGCCACAAGTGGAAGAGCTGCACAGCGTGGCAGGCGAATACGATTTTTTGGCCAAAATCCGTACCACCCATGCGCGTGCGCTGGAAGATGTGATCTACCAGATCAAGGCCATCCAGGGCGTGGCCCGCACGACCAGCACCGTCGTGCTGAACACCGAATTTGAAGACCGCCCGCTGGATCTGGGCTGGCTGGCCAAACCGACTGAACCATGAGCACCATCACCATCTACCACAACCCCCGCTGCAGCAATTCCCGCAACACCCTGGCCCTGATCCGCAGCCACGGCATCGAACCCGAGGTCATCGAATACCTGCGCCACCCGCCCAGCCGTGAAACCTTGTTGGCCCTGGTGGCCGCCAGCGGCGGGCCAGTGATCGACCTGGTGCGCAGCAAGGAAGCCGCATTCACCGAACTGCACCTGGACCAGCCCGGCGTGACCGATGCCCAACTCATCGAAGCGATGCTGCAGCACCCCGTACTGATCAACCGCCCCATCGTCGTCTCACCCCGGGGAACGCGGCTGTGCCGCCCGCCGGAGCAGGTGCTCGACCTCCTGCCGCCCGCCACCCCGGGCGCTTAAACTGCCCTTCTAGAGCGTGACGCAGGATCGGCCATGACCGCCCACCCACAGCGCTGGGCCGTGGCATGCCTGGGAACCACCCAGACCCTGGCCTGGGCTTCGTCGTACTACCTGCCCGCCATGCTGGCGGCCCCCATGGCACGCGACCTGGGGGTCAGTACACCGACGGTCTTTGCAGCGTTCTCGCTGGCGCTCGTCGTCTCGGCGCTATTGGGCCCGCTGGCGGGCCACGCAATTGACCGGCATGGCGGCCGCCCGGTGCTGCTGGCTACCAACATGGTGTTTGCGCTGGCGCTGGCAGCCCTGACGCTGGCACAGGGCCCCGTCACCCTGTTTGCAGCCTGGGCGCTGATGGGCATCGCCATGGCACACCCGCTGGGCGCCTTGCTGCTGGTCACGCTGGGCGGGCCTGCGGCGGCGGTTTTCACCGCGCTGCATGGCGCGGGCAATGGCATTCTGACCATTGCCAAGGGCACCCTGCCGCTGGCACTCTTTGGGCCTGCGGGCTATGGCATGCGCCAAGGCTGGCTCATGGCACCAGCGCGCGTGGCGCAGGCTTTTGCCCCACTGCTGTTTGGCCTGCTGCTCGACCGTGCAGGCGCTTCGGCCATCCTGCTGACCGGAGCGCTGGGGCTGACGGTGGTGCTGGCCCTGTGGGCGCTCAAGCGCTCGCCCCCTTGATTTTTACCGACCGATGCCCCTTTCACACCTTGCCCGTTTTTGCGTCTACAGGCCCCTCGCCTTTGCGGGGTTTTTCGTCCTGGCAGGCTGCGCGCATGGCGACAGTGCATTGGCGTACTACTGGCAGTCCGTGCGCGGCCATGTCCAGATCATGCAGGCCGCTCAGCCGCTGGAGGCCTGGATCGCGCGCGACGACCTGGCCCCGGCCCTGCGCGAGCGCCTGCGCCTGGCACAACGTGCCCGGGACTTTGCCGTGACGGAACTGGCCATGCCCGACAACGACAGCTACCGCCGCTACGCCGACCTGCAACGACCAGCCGCTGTCTGGAACGTGGTGGCGGCGCCGCCCTATGCCCTGCAATTGCACACTTGGTGCTTTCCGGTGACGGGCTGCATTGGCTACCGGGGCTACTTCAGCGAAGCCGATGCCCAGGCCGAGGGCGCACGCCTGGCTGCGCAGGGGCTCGAGGTCGAGGTGTATGGCGTGCCTGCCTATTCCACCCTGGGTTACATGAACTGGGCCGGTGGCGACCCGCTGCTGAGCACCTTCATCGGCTGGCCCGAGGGCGACTTCGTGCGCCTGCTGTTCCATGAGCTGGCACACCAGGTGGTGTATGCCAGCGGCGACACGCTGTTCAACGAATCTTTTGCCACGGCTGTGGAGCGCCTGGGCAGCGCCCAATGGCTCGCCACGCAGGCCACGCCCCAGGCCCGCGAGGCCTTTGCCGCCAGCCAAGCGCGGCGCAACCAGTTCCGCGCCCTGACGCGGACGACACGCGCACGTCTGCTCGAAATATACACATCAAATCAGTCTCAAACGCTTGATGAGAAAGCGCTATCAGCTATGAAAACAGAAGCGATGGATGCGTTCCGCAGAGACTATGCCGCACTGCGCAGCCGCTGGAACGCCCCCCCTGCACAACAGGCCGGCTACGACCGATGGGTAGAGCACGCCAACAACGCCAGTTTTGCTGCGCAGGCCGCCTATGACGAATGGGTACCAGCCTTCGAAGCGCTGTTTGAACAGTCGGGACGGCGCTGGCAACCGTTCTATGATGCAGTCAAAGAACTGACTGCATTGGCGCAGCCGGTGCGCGCCGAGCGTCTGCGTGCCCTGTTACCTGTCAACGCCAGCCCCCATTGAGGAGACGCAACATGTCCGTGATCCACATCCACCGCCACCACCACCTGGGCATGCCCGAGGCCCGCAAAATCGCCTTCCTATGGGCCGAACAAGCCGAGGAAAAATTCGACATGGAATGCGCCTACGAAGAAGGCGACACCCAGGACACCGTGTATTTCACCCGTGCCGGCATCAAGGGCACCTTGCAGGTGCTGGGCGACCAGTTTGAGTTCAAGGCCGAGCTGGGTTTTCTGGTCAGCGCTTTCAAGGCCCGCATCGAGACCGAGATTGCCGAGCAGCTCGACACGCTGCTGCACCCGCCCAAGGTCGGCAAGAAAAAGAAACCAGCGGCGCCCAAGGCCTGAGGGCCGGGCAACACCCGCCTGTGCGCACGCAAAAAAGCCCTCTTTCGAGGGCTTTTTTGCGTGCGGCGATCCGCGCGTTGCGAGCGGTCAGCCGCCCTTTTTCGAGCGCTTGCCCGGGTTCTTTTTGCTGCGTGTGGCCACGCCGCGCTCCAGGCTCACGCGCTGGCCACGACCGCTGGTGGGCAGGCTCATGCCTGGCAGCGGCTTGGGCTGGGGGGTGAATTTACGGTCTGCTTCGGTAACGATCTTGTTGCCCATGGCGAAGTCTCTGTCAATGGTTGGAAAACCCATATTAGGCCATAGGCGCGGGGCAAGGCTTCCAAAGGCCCTGCCCGGGCCCTGGCCAGCGATCAGCTCAGTGACTGGATGAGGTCGATGTACTGCTGCTTGGCGGCGTCCAATTCGGTGCCCTTGAGCTTGCTCCAGGCGTCCCACTTGGCACGGCCCACCATGTCGGAAAAGCTGGGTTTCTTCTCAGCGTTGTCACCTGCGGTGCCTTGCTTGTACAGCGCATAGATGCTGAGCAGCGTGGCGTTGTCTGGGCGTTCGCTGAGGTTCTTGGATTGGGCTACGGCAGCTTCGAAAGCGGCGTTGAGATCAGCCATGGTCAGATGCTCCTGGGTTCAGGGGGTGGGAAAAAACGGGGGAGCCAACCCCCTGCAACGATGTATCTTACGGCTACGCTGCGGCCACAATGGCGAAAATCCATAGACGCCCGCCTCCAATGACAACCCTCAGGACCTTCCGCACATGGTGACCCGCATCCCTTCACGCGCCGCCGCAGGCACGCCCGCCGCCCCCACGGATCAGCCCAGCGCCAGCAACGTCGCACGCGACGCCGCCCTGGCCATGCAAAAAACCGTGCGCCGCGCCGCCAGCGGCATGCTGGGCCTGTCGGGCGAGCGCATGAGCAAAGTCGATACCGCCTGGCTGCGCATGGATTCGGACAGCAACCTGATGATGATCAACGGCGTGTGGACCGTCGCGCCCGGCATTTCGCTCCAGGCCCTGCAAGAGCGGGTGCAGCAGCGCCTGCTGCAGTACCCGCGCTTTCGCCAGCGCGTGGTCGAGGACGCCGCAGGCGCCACCTGGGTCGAGGACCAGCGCTTTGACATCGACGCCCATGTGCAGCGCATCACACTGCCCCGGCGCCGGGGGGTCAGCCAGCAGGCAGCGCTGCAAAATTTTGTGGGCGACCTGGCCATGAAACCGCTCGACCCCCGGCGCCCGCTGTGGCACTTTTATCTGGTGGAAGATTTCGTGGGCGACGATGGCCTACCGGGCAGCGCCCTGGTGGTGCGCCTGCACCACTGCATTGCCGATGGCATTGCCCTCATCTCGGTCACCATGTCGCTGGTGGACGGGGGTACAGAGCCCCCCAAACGCCGCAAAAAGACCGCAGCCAACGCCGAGGCCTGGATTGCAGACACGCTGATCAAGCCCTTCACGGGCATGACCGTGAAAGCGCTCGACCTGGTGGGCGAGAGCGCCGCCAAATCGCTGCACATGCTGCTCGACCCCGAAAAGGCCGTGCAGCACGGCCTGGCCGGTTCGATGGATGCGGCCCGCCTGGGCTACCAGCTCCTCAGTGATGCGGCCGCACTGGCCCTCATGCCCGATGACTCCCCCACGCTGCTCAAGGGCATGCCCGGCAACGCCAAGCGCGTGGCCTGGTGCCCGCCACTGCCGCTCGACGAGGTCAAGGCCATCGGCAAGGCGCTGAACTGTTCGGTCAACGACGTGTTGCTGTCCTGCGTGGCCGGCGCCATCGGCAGCTACCTGCGCCGCCACGGCGACGACACCGCGGGCAAAGAAATCCGCGCCATGATCCCGGTGAACCTGCGGCCCATGGAAGAGGCCTGGAAGCTGGGCAACCATTTCGGCCTGGTGCCGCTGGTACTGCCCATCGGCATCACCAACCCGATCGAGCGTGTGTATGCAGTGCGCAGCCGCATGGCCGCGCTCAAGGGCAGCACGCAGCCACTGCTGGCGTTTGGCCTGCTGGCCGTGGCCGGCCTGCTCATCAAGCCGGCGCAGGACGCCCTGCTGGGCCTGTTCAGCCGCAAGACCACGGCCGTAATGACCAACGTGCCCGGCCCGCGCGAACCGCTGGCGCTGTGCGGCTCGCGCGTGACGCAGTGCATGTTCTGGGTGCCCCAGTCGGGCCATGTGGGCCTGGGCGTGTCCATTCTGAGCTACGGCGGCGGCGTGCAGTTTGGGGTCATCACCGACACCCAGCTGTGCCCCGAGCCACAGCAAATCATTGACGCCTTTGCACCTGAATTCGCCGCGCTTTCTACCCTCACGCTGATGCTGCCGTGGGGCGAGGAAGAGTAACAGCCGCGCTCTGCACGGCCCCGGCAGTTGCGCTGCTGCTGGCCTGCAGCATGGCCTTTGCGGAGGTCACGGAAGAACACGCCGAGCAGCCGTACACGGTGGACGTCCCGCCTGGCCAGACACTGCGCCAGGCCCTCAATGCGGCCACCCCCATCCGCGAGGGCGGGCAGCGTTTTCATGGCCATACGCAGTGGAACGTGCACTGGAATTTCTGGTGGAACCGTGATGCGGCCGGGCACTGCCGCATCGCCCGCGTCAGCACACGGCTGTCCACCCGCATCCAAATGCCCGTGCTGCGCACCGCCACCGATGCACAGCAGGCCCGGTTCGCACGCTATGCCCGGGCCTTGCACCAGCACGAGCAGGGCCATGTGCAGTTCGGCCGCCGGGCCGCGCAGTCCATCGACCAGGGCATCGCCGCCCTGTCCGAGGCCCCGGACTGCCCCACTCTGGAGCGGCAAGCCAATGCATTGGGCCACCGCTTGCTGGCCGAACAGGCCACGCTGGAAAAAACCTACGACCGCGACACACGGCATGGTGCAACACAAGGCGCACAGGTTGATTGATGCTATATATTTTATAGCTTATAGCGCTTACCGGATAAGCGCTTGAGCCCTAAAACACTATCAATCAAGCCCCTGCACTGCCTGGAACAAGGCCTGCCGCGCCTGGGCAATGATCTGGCCTTTCCAGGCATCGGTGTCGGTGTAGAAGGCCGCCAGCATCTGCGCCTTGATCTGCGCTGCCAATGCTGTCGGCGCCTCCGGGTGGATGTGAAGCCAATGCTCGGCACGCAGCGCCTGCAGCATGTCCAGAATGGGCAGGGTGCCGTACTCCATGGCAATGCCGGTGTACTGGGCTTGCGGACATTCGTCGTAGATGGCGGTCCACATCAGGCCCGTCAGAAACGCTGAAGTGGACGTTCCATCGTAGAACGAGGTAATGGGTGTCGCTCCGTTGCCCCCCCACCATTGGCGGGCACGCGCAAGGGCGGCAGGATCGTCGCGCCCGGCATAGATGCGCTCGCCATGGCCGCTGGGCCCCAGGCCGGTGTGCAGGTCAATCCAGCCGATGCGCTGGGCCCGGCTTCCATGCTGGCGCAGCACCTGGCGCAGGGTGTGGTTGCTCCAGGTGGGCGCCGTGCCGCCAAAGAACATCCCCTGCGCAAATTCATGCTGCCCCTGCGAGATGGCGGCCTGCCAGGCCGCTTCGCCCCGGGTGGCGATGAACTGCTCCACCGCCGCTACGTTGTCGGCTGCAGGCGGCCAGGTGGACGGCAGCAAAAAGGGCTCGACCTCGCGGTAGGCCTCGTTGACCGGCAAGGGGCGGCTGAAGTCCTGGAAGTTGCGGTTCAAATCCACGTTTTCGTGCGTGGTGCGGCGGGTGTGCGAGAAGCCATAGGGGTTGAGCGCGTGGATATAGAGCACGGCCACGCCGTGCGCGCGCGCTTCTTCGCGCCAAGCGGCATCGTGCAGCGCATAGACCTGCACACCGCTGCCGCAATACCCCTCGACCCCGTGGCAGGCACTGCTGACGATCAGCAGCTTTTCGGCGTCCGGTGGGCCGTCGCGCACAACGTCCATGGCCAGGTCTTCCCCATCACGCCCCTTGAGCGGGTGGGCGTGCGACTCGATCGGCAGCCCAGCGGTGGCCGCGGCCTCCAGAAACTGCACGCGGGCGCGGGCGTAGCTGCCAGCAAAGGCGTCGGTGATCCCGATCATGCGGCGCCCTTAGGCTGGCCCAGCCATTCGTTGGCCAGGCGCACCCAATAGGTGGCGCCCAGCGGGATGAGCGCATCGTTGAAATCGTAGCTGGGGTTGTGCAGCGTGCACGGCCCGCCGCCATGGCCCATGGCGCGGTGGTCGCCGTCGCCGTTGGCAATGAAGCAATAGGCCCCGGGCAGGGCTTGCAGCATGTAGGCAAAGTCTTCGGCGCCCATGGTGGGCTCCTGCGCCAGCACGTTGGCATCGCCCACGATGGAGGCCATCACCTTGCGGGCAAACGCGGCCTCCGCGGGGGCGTTGACGGTGGGCGGGTAGTTGCGCACGAATTCGAATTCGCACTGGGCGTCGTGCGCGGCGCAGGCATGCTGGGCAATCTGGCGCATGCGTTGCTCGATCAGGTCGAGCACCTCCAGAGTGAAGGTGCGCACCGTGCCTTGCAGCTCGCAGCTGTCGGGCACCACGTTGGTGGCTTCGCCTGCGTGGATCATGGTGACCGAAATCACGCCCGCATCCACGGGCTTTTTATTGCGGCTGATGATGGTCTGGAACGACTGCACCATCTGGCAGGCAATCGGCACCGGATCGATGCCCGTGTGCGGCATGGCGGCGTGGCCCCCTTTGCCCCGGATGGTGATCTTGAATTCGTTGGACGAAGCCATCACGGGTCCGGGACTGACCGCAAACTGGCCCACCGCCATGCCTGGCCAGTTGTGCATGCCAAACACGGCCTCCATGGGAAAGCGCTCAAACAAGCCATCCTTGATCATCTCGCGCGCACCACCACCGCCTTCCTCGGCCGGCTGGAAAATCAGGTAGACCGTGCCATCGAAATCACGGTGCTTTGCCAGATGCTGCGCCGCTGCGAGCAGCATGGCGGTGTGCCCGTCGTGGCCGCAGGCGTGCATCTTGCCCGGGTGCTGGCTGGCATGATCGAAGGTGTTGAACTCCTGCATGGGCAGCGCATCCATGTCGGCGCGCAGGCCGATGGCCCGGCCACACGCGCCGCCGTCGCGCCCGTGCACGATACCCACCACCCCGGTGGTTCCCATGCCGCGGTGAATGGGAATGCCCCAGTCGGCCAGGTTTTGCGCCACCAGATCGGCGGTGCGCAATTCCTCGAAGCACAGTTCGGGATGGGCGTGGATGTCGCGGCGCACCGCAGCAATGAGTGCTGCCTGGGCAGCGATGGAGTCGATGACTTTCATGGACGGTAGCTCCTTCTTCGCAACAGTCTACCCATGCCAGGGACGCAGGTGGGCCAGGAGCAAACTCTGCCCAGCACGGCGAATGGTTATCAACCCCCAGCACGGCGACGCCACGGGCCCTTGCCATCACGCGGCAACCGCTGGTTCGCGGTCATCGGCCCGCCAACACCGCGCACCTGCGTCTACAGCGCCTTGCGCAAAGTGGTTGTGGGTATCTTGAGCGCTTCGCGGTATTTGGCCACGGTGCGGCGTGCACACTCGATGCCCTGTTCCTTGAGCATTTCTGCCAACTGGTTGTCGGACAGCGGCTTGGCAGGGTTTTCGGCGGCGACGAACTGCTTGATGAGCGCGCGCACGGCCGTGCTCGACGCATTGCCGCCGGTGTCGGTGCCCAGGCCCGAGCCGAAAAAATACTTGAGCTCGTAAGTGCCCTGCGGCGTGGCCATGTATTTGGCCGTGGTCACGCGCGAGATGGTGGATTCATGCAGGCCCAGCTCGTCGGCGATATCGCGCAACACCAGCGGCCGCATGGCCAGTTCGCCATGCACGAAAAAATTTTTCTGCCGCTCGACGATGGCGCGCGAGACACGCAAGATGGTGTCAAAGCGCTGCTGGATGTTCTTGATGAACCAGCGCGCCTCCTGCAGTCGCTGCTGCAAGGCCTGGTGTCCATCCCCCCCTTTGTGGCCGCGCAGGGCTCCGGCATAGATGTCGTGCACACGCAGGCGCGGCATCACATCGGGGTTGAGCTGCACATTGAACTGCTGGCCACTGCGGCCCACACGGGTCACGAGCACATCGGGAATCACGATGTTGCGCTCCACATCAGCAAAGCGACGCCCGGGGCGCGGTTCGAGCCGGGCGATCAGGGCCATGGCGGCGCGCGTGCGCTCTTCGCTGGTGCCACACAGCGCAACGAGGCGGCGCACATCACGGCGTGCCAGCAACTCCAACGGTTGCCGACAGATGCACAGCGCGTTCTGCACTGTGCTGGGATTTTCAACGCCGTCCTGGAGCAGTGCCTGGAGTTGCAGGGTGAGGCATTCCGCCAGATTGCGCGCCCCCACACCGGAGGGCTCCAGACTTTGCAGCAGCCGCAGCGCCACGGTGAAGCGGTGCACCAGCTCTTCGATCTGCTCCAGATCGCTCTCGCCTGCCAGCCCCAGGGCCAGGGATTCCAGGGAATCCTCCAGATAACCGTCGTCGTTCAACGATTCGATCAGGTATTGCAGCGCAGCCCGGTCCAGTGCCGACAGGCGCAGCGCCAGTGCCTGTCGGTGCAGAAATGCCGTGAGCGACTCATGGCCATGCGCCAAATCGGCAGCGTCGGCTTCGCTGTCGCCATCGCTGCTGCCGTTGTTGCGCGCAGGGGCGTCGCCCCCCCATTCGCCATCGTCTGCGGCCATCTCCGTGGTGCCGTCGCCGCCCCAGTCGGGTTCATCGGAGGCACCCACAGAATCCGCATCATTTCTGCCTTCAAGGCTTGATGTACTTACGCCATCAGCTCCTGAATAAATAGCAACCTCAGCCGCCGCATCGTCCCCTTGTGCTGGTACGTCGGACTGGGCCAGACCGAACTCCTCGCGCGGCGCATCTTCCGTATTGCGTTCGAGGAAAGGGTTTTCATCGAGCATCTGCTCGATTTCCTGCGACAGCTCTTGCGTGGAAAGTTGCAGCAGGCGGATGGATTGCTGCAGCTGCGGCGTCAGTGCCAGATGCTGCGAAACGCGCAGTGAGAGACCGGGCTTCATGAGAGCACTTTCACCCGGGCCAGCAATGGTTTTGCCGCCCGGCCGCCCCAAGGCAAAACGCGACCCCCTTGGGGGGCAGCGACCACACAAAGTGAGGGAGCGTGGGGGCTATGTTTTGCCGCCGGGCCGCCCCCAAGGCAAAACGCGGCCCCCTTGGGGGGCAGTGACCACACGAAGTGAGGGAGCGTGGGGGCCACACTCACATCCGGAAATGCTCGCCCAGGTACACGCGGCGCACCTCGGCGTTGTCCACGATTTCAGACGGCGTGCCCTGGGCCAGCACATTCCCGTCGCTGATGATGAAGGCGTGGTCGCAGATCCCCAGCGTTTCACGCACGTTGTGGTCGGTGATGAGCACGCCAATGCCGCGCTCCTTGAGGAAACCAATGATGCGCTGGATCTCGATCACGGCGATGGGATCAATGCCGGCAAAGGGTTCATCGAGCAGGATGAACCGTGGCTGTGTCGCCAGCGCGCGGGCGATCTCGACGCGGCGGCGCTCGCCACCCGACAGAGCCAGCGCGGGAGAATCGCGCAAATGGTCCACGCGCAGCTCCTGCAGCAACGCGGTGAGACGCTCTTCGATCACGGCTGCAGGCAGCGGTTGGCCCTGGTCATCGCGCTGCAGTTCGAGCACGGCGCGCACGTTTTCCTGCACCGTGAGCTTGCGAAAGATGGAGGCCTCTTGCGGCAGATACGACAGCCCCAGGCGCGAGCGCCGGTGGATGGGCATGTGCGCCACCGACTGGCCGTCGATGCGGATATCGCCCCCATCGCTGCGCACCAGCCCGACGATCATGTAAAACGATGTGGTCTTGCCCGCGCCATTGGGCCCCAGCAGGCCGACCACTTCGCCTTTTTGCACTTCCAGCGAAACGTCTTTGACCACCTTGCGGCTGCCATAAGACTTGGCCAGGTGCAGCACTTCCAGGCGGCTCGTTGGCGCGGCTTGCGCGCCCGCAGGCATCGATGGGGCGCTCACTTGGCACCACCGCCAAGCGTGGTGCTGGAACGCAAGCCCGGCGCCGAAGCTGCAGCCGCTGGCGCCGCGGCCGTGTCAGGCACGACCTCCTTGGGCGACAGCACGGCCCGCACGCGGCCACCACCGGCTGGGTTATCGCCGGTTGTTTTCTGTCCGTCCACGGTGAACACATCGGTCTGGTTGTTGTAGACGATCACGGCACCCGTGATGGCGTCGTTGACCACAGCACCCCGCAGGCGGCGCAGCTCGGCATTGCGCACAAAGCGCACCGTGTCGCTGCGCCCGTCGTACTCGATCACTTCGCCCTCGCCTTCGATGAACTCTTCGGGAGCACCTGGCGCTCCATCGCGCCGCTGGCGGAAGAACGCCCGGCGCCCGGCGTCGGCTGTGACCACGCCGGCTTGGTACCCATCGGCATCTTGCCGCACTTCGAGGCGGGCGCCGCGCAGAACGATGCTGCCCTTGGTCATCACGACACGGCCGGTAAAGACGCTGGTTTGCTTAAGGTCGTCGTGGCGCAGCGCATCGGCCTCGATGTTCATGGGCTTGCTCCGGTCGGCCTTTTCTGCCTGCGCCCCGCCCACCCCAGCCAGCAGGGCCAGAGACGCCAGGGCAGGCACCCAGCGGTGCAGGAGGCGTCCTGCATACCCCCCTGTCAGGTGCCTTGCGCCTACGCCCGGACTGCGGTCGCCCGGAGGAATCGAAGAATGAATGTCCATGCGGCTTTCCAGAGAAGCATACCCTTCCAGGGCACGCGAAATGTGCAGGGCACGAATCTTGCAAGCATTGTAGCCCTGACACTGTTGCGTCATAAACCCGGGACGTAAAAAAGCCCGCCAGGGGCGGGCTTGTGGCACGCAAAGGCCTGCGCACTGTGCAAGCGACGCTGTCTAGCCCTTGGAACCTGCGCCCTTTTGCACCACGCCTGCAAGGTATTCCACTACCTGCAGCACGCCCGAAAGGCTGCCGGCCATGGTGCCGTCGGTGTAGAACCGCCCTGCCACACCCATGGAGGGGACACCCTCGACGCCATAGGCCTCCTGCAACTGTGCAGCGCGGCGCACCTGGCTCGCCACGTTGAAGGAGCCATACATCTCCTTGAACTTTGCGATGTCGATGCCGGGCTGCTTGCCCATCCACTCCAGGATGGCATCTTCCTTCGCAAGGTTCACTTTCTCCACATGGATGGCACGGAACACGCGGGCGTGCAACTCACCCACCTTGCCCATGCCTTCGAGAGCGTAGTACAGCTTTTGCTGGGCTTCAAAGCTCTTGTTGAAAGCGACAGGAACACGGCGCACGGCCAAATTCTTCGCCTGCGCGGACTTTGTCCAGGCCTCCAGGGTGGGCTCAAAGGCATTGCAATGGCCGCAGTTGTACCAAAAGAACTCGATCACCTCGACCTTGCCGGCAGGCGCATCGGTGGCTACCGGCTTACCCAGCTTGGCGTAATCTTTACCCTCCTTGGGCTGCGCGCCCTGGGCCAGCGCAGACAGTGGCAAGGCCGAAGCCACCAGGGCCGTGGCAGTGGTCAGGGAAAACACACGTCGTTTCATTCAATCACTCCTTGTTCTTGGGGTATCTGAGCAGCGGTCTGAGGTAAAGTTCAGCGCTGTACGCGCACCAGGGCGGCCTCAACGCCGGCCCCGGCCAATTTTTCCTTGAGCTGGTCGGCATCATCCCGCTTGACGAACGGGCCCACGCGCACCCGGAAGACATTGCGGCCGTTCTGCTCGCGCTCGCTCACACGCGCCTCCCAGCCCAGCATGGCGAGTTTGGCACGCTGCGCATCGGCATCCTGCTGGGTGCGGAAGGCACCGGCTTGCACGAAGTAGTCAAACGGGTCCACATTGCCCGCCGCCGCAGCCTTGGCAACCGCCAGGTCACCCAGTGGGTCGGCACCCGGCTTGCTCTCCGCCTTGCTGGCTGCAGCCTTGGCAGGCACCGCTGCCGCACGCGCATCGGCAGAAGCCGCAGCGTTGGGTGCAGATGCCACGGGCGCTGGCACTACGGCACGGGTTGGGTTCTTTCCGTACAGCGGAGAATTGGGGTCCCAGTTCTTGTTTTTCTGTGCTTCGGCAGCGTCCTGGTCCACGCCACGGGTACTGCCCTTGTTCAGAAAGGGCACGGGCACCTTGGTCACATAAACCGCCACGGCAAGCGCCACGCCCAGGCCCACGACCAGGCCAAGGATGAAGCCGACAATGGTGCCGCCCTGTTGTTGTTTTTTCATAAGTCAGTTACCGCTCACATTCTGCGGGGGGCCGATACGCCCAACACCGCCAGCCCATTGTGCAATACCTGCGCCGTGGCTGCGACCAAGGCCAAGCGTGCCCGCTTGACGGCCTCATCGTCCACCAGGATGCGCTCGGCATCGTAGTAGCTGTGGTAGCTCGCGGCCAGGTCGCGCAGGTAGAAGGTCACGTCGTGCGGCGCCTCGCCCGCGGTGGCTGCGGTGAGCATCTCGGGGTATTTGGCCAGTTGCAGCATCAGCGCCTGGGCCTGCGGGCCGTCCAGTGGCGAGAGGTCCACGCCCGCCAACGTCGCGACGTCGCCGCCCCAACCTGCCAGCACCGAGCAGATGCGCGCATGGGCGTACTGCACGTAGTACACGGGGTTGTCGTTGTTCTGGGCCACCGCCAAGTCCACATCAAAGGTGTACTCGGTGTCGGGCTTGCGGCTGAGCAGAAAGAAGCGCACCGCATCCTTGCTGGTCCACTCGATCAGGTCGCGCAGCGTGACGTAGCTGCCCGCGCGCTTGCTGATCTTGACCTCTTCGCCGCCCTTGACCACGCGTACCATGGTGTGCAGCACGTAGTCGGGGTAGCCCTGCGGGATACCCACATCGGCCGCCTGCAGGCCCGCGCGCACACGGGCAATGGTGCCGTGGTGGTCGGTACCCTGGATGTTGACAACCTTGGTAAAGCCCCGTTCCCACTTGGCGATGTGGTAGGCCACATCGGGCACGAAGTAGGTGTAGGTGCCGTCCTGCTTGCGCATGACGCGGTCCTTGTCGTCGCCGTAGTCGGTGCTCTTGAGCCACAGCGCGCCGTCCTGCTCGTAGGTCTTGCCGTTGGCGATGAGCTGGTTCACCGTGGCCTCGACGCGGCCGCTGGTGTACAGGCTGGACTCCAGGTAGTACTCGTCGAATTTCAGGTTGAAGGCCTGCAGATCCTTGTCCTGCTCGTTGCGCAGGTAGGCCACGGCGAATTGGCGGATCGATTCGAGGTCTGCCACGTCACCACTGGCGGTGAACGCGCGGTCGTCGGCCTTGACGGTTTTCTTGGCGAGGAAATCGTTGGCGATGTCCTGGATGTAGTCGCCGTTGTAGAAGGCCTTGCTCGCAGGGTTCTCGGGGTCGATGGGCCAGCAGTCGTCACCCGGCTTGAAGCCCTTGGCGCGCAACTGGGTGCTGTGGGTCAGCGTCTGGATCTGCACGCCCGCGTCGTTGTAATAGAACTCGCGGTGCACCTTCCAGCCCTGGGTGGCAAACAGGTTGCAGATCGCATCGCCCAGCGCGGCCTGGCGGCCATGGCCCACATGCAGCGGGCCCGTGGGGTTGGCCGAGACGAATTCGACCAGCACCTGCTGGCCATTGCCAGCTTGATGGCCAAAACGCTCGCCAGCGGCCAGCACCTCGCGCACCACCTCTTGCTTGGCAGCGGGCTGGAGACGGATGTTCAGAAAACCCGGCCCGGCGATTTCAATGGCCTGGACCCAGCGCGCAAAAGCAGGCGTGGCTTCCAGCGCCGCCTTGAGTTGTTCGCCTAAAGCACGCGGGTTGAGTTTGAGCGGCTTGGCCAGCTGCATGGCGGCGGTGCAGGCAAAGTCACCATGGGCCGCCACCTTGGGCGACTCAAAAGCGGCCCGGGCACCGGCACCGGGAGAAAGTTGGTCCAGCTCAGCCGCCAAGGCGGCCAGCAATTCATTTTTGGCAGAAAGCATCAACCGATTTTACGGGGCCGTGGCCGAGCCGCCACGCAGTGGGTCATCCCCGTTGTAGCGTGGCCCGTTGTGTGATGGAATTCCGCAGGGGTTTCCCCTTCCATTTTTTACTGGAGTCACCATGAAACAGCTTCTTTCCCTGGCCGCACTGGGTATGGCACTGGCATTGGGCAGCGCCCATGCCGCTGAAGAGAAAGCGCCGACCAAGCAGCAAACCAAGATGGCCACCTGCAACAAGGAAGCCACGGGCATGAAGGGCGATGAGCGCAAGGCTTTCATGAAGAACTGCCTGAGCAACAAACCCGAAGCAGCGGCAACCCAACAGACCAAAATGAAAACCTGCAACGCCGAAGCCGCAGGCAAAAAGGGTGACGAGCGCAAGGCTTTCATGAGCGAGTGCCTCAAGAAATAAGCGCTACGCTCCCCCACACCACACCCCCGCAGGCCTGGCCTGGCGGGGGTTTTGTCTTTTTCAGCCCCGGGTGCCCACACCCCGCGCCAGGAAGGCCGCCGCCAGCAACAGCAAGCCCAGCAGGTGCGTCTCGATCATGATCCAGCGGCGCGCAGCACGCACTTCGTCCTCGGGCGGCAAGGCCCCCGTGGCCTCTAGCGTGCGGCGCCAGCGCCTAAACGACAGCGTGGGCCGCAGCGACATCAGCCACATGGCGGCAAACAGCCCCAGCTTGGCATGCAACAGCGGCTGGCTCCAGTACCAGCCCACGCCTTTCATGCCCCACCAGGTGCGCGCCAGGCCTGCCAGCAAAACGCAGGCGGCCGCCACCATATAGATCAGGTCCAACCGCACCAGGCGGTGCACCACGGCGGGGTTCATCCATTCCATGCGGCACAGCGCTGCTTCGCTGGCCATGAAGACCACCATGGTCATGATGGCCACCAGATGGAAAAAGGCGAGCAAGGCTTCCAGGGTCATGCGGGGGCTCCGGTTTTCCAGAATTGGGGTTGTTCGTAGTGGTGCTTGAGGTGGTCGATCCACAGCCGCACGCGCAGTGGCAGGTGCTTGCGCTGTGGAAACAGCACAAAAATACCGTTGGGCGGCGCGGCATAGTCTTCCAGTACAGCCACCAGTTGGCCAGAGGCGACTTCGCTCTCGACCTCCCAGGTGCTGCGCCAGGCAATGCCATGGCCTGCCAGGCACCAGTCGTACAGCACCTGGCCGTCCGAGCAGTCCAGCGGCCCGCCCGGCTTGAGGTGTACCACCTCACTACTGCCATCTTCGCCCGGCATGCGAAAGGCCCAACCGCGTGTTTGCGAGGCCTCACTCGACAACGTGAGGCAGTCGTGCTGGGCCAGTTCGGTGGGGTGCTGGGGCGTACCACGGCGCTCCAGATAGCCCGGCGTGGCGACGCACAGGCGCCTGTTGTCGGCAATGCGCACGCTCACCAGCGAGGAGTCGGGCAGGTCGCCCACGCGCACGGCGCAGTCAAAGCCCTCGCCCGCCAGGTCGACCACGCGGTCGCTGAGGTTCAGCGAGATGGTGACATCCGGGTGCAGCGCCCGAAAGCGCGGTACGAGCGGCGCCACATGGCGGCGGCCAAAGCCGGCCGGCGCGGTGACACGCAAATGTCCGCTGGCCTTGACGCCACCGGCCGACACGCTGGCCTCGGCATTGGCCACATCGGACAGCAGGCGCTGGCAGTCCTCCAAGAAAGCACTGCCCTCGTGCGTGAGGCTGATGCGCCGCGTAGTGCGCACCAGCAACTTCACGCCCAGATGCTCCTCCAGCGCATCCAGCCGACGGCCCATGATGGCCGGCGCCACGCCTTCGGCACGCGCTGCGGCCGTGAGGCTGCCGCGCGTAGCGACCGATACAAAGGACTCGAAGGCCTTGAGTTTGTCCATGGGCGCCAATTATGGAGACAAACCCCCAGAACGAATCATGCGCACATCATGTGCAAGGCTTAAGAGATATGGCTCAAATTAGCCTCTAGCGCTTATTCAATAAGCGCTAACAGCTATGTATTCAATAGCATTCGCGGCTGTGACTTCAGAAACGCCTAGTGTCCTGAGTGAAAAGTTGGTTGGAAAAATAAAGATACCGAAATCGTCGTCAGGCAAAGCGCAAACCACAGCATGGCGGTATCGGCGTCTGCCAGCTCCACCGCAATGGATTCGGCAAAGCCAATGCCCACAAAACTGCCCATCGCCACGGCATCTCCAGCCTGTACGGACACATTCCACTCTTACCAATAAGTCACTAGTTTTGAGCTTTTTTGGTTATTTATGCCTATTCATATTTGCAATACAGTGTTGATATGGCCCTTGCCTCGCGCGGGCCGCTGTTTTCATTTCTTTCAAGAAGGCTTTCTCCATGACCGATCGCACCACCGTCCACGGCCTGCAAGTGGCTACTCCCCTGCTCCGCTTCATCGAAGACCAGGTTCTGCCCGGCACCGGCATCGACAAGGCAGTTTTCTGGAAGGGCTTTGACGCCATCGTGACCGACCTGGCGCCGCGCAACCTCGCCCTGCTGGCCGAGCGCGACCGCCTGCAGACTGAGCTGGACACCTGGCACAAGGCCAACCCCGGCCCCATCAAGGACATGGTGGCTTACCGTGGCTTCCTGGAGAAGATCGGTTACCTGGTGCCCCAACCTGCCAACGTGCAGACCACCACGGCCAACGTAGATGACGAACTGGCCGTGCAGGCAGGCCCACAGCTGGTGGTGCCCATCTTGAACGCCCGCTACGCCCTGAATGCCGCCAACGCACGCTGGGGCAGCCTGTACGACGCGCTGTACGGCACGGATGCCATTCCCGAGACCGATGGCGCCGAAAAGGGCCAGGGCTATAACCCCGTGCGTGGCGCCAAGGTGATTGCCTTTGCGCGTGACGTGCTCGACCAGTCGGCCCCCCTGGCCAGCGGCTCGCACAAGGACGCCACCGGCTACCGCGTGGAGAATGGCCAGTTGGTGGTCTCGCTGGCGGGCGGCAGCACCGGTCTGAAAGACCCAGCACAGTTCAAGGGCTACCAGGGCGACGCTACCCAACCCACATCGGTACTGCTGCAGCACAACGGCCTGCACCTGGACATCCAGATCAACCGCAGCACGCCCATTGGCAAATCTGACGCAGCAGGCGTCAGCGATGTGGTGCTGGAAGCGGCCCTGTCTACCATTCTTGATTTGGAGGATTCGGTCGCCGCCGTGGATGCCGAGGACAAGGTGCTGGGTTACCGCAACTGGCTGGGCATCATCCAGGCGACCCTGACCGAACAGGTCGCCAAGGGCGGCAAGACCTTTACCCGCGGCCTGAACCCCGACCGTCTGTACACCGCACCCAATGGCGCCGCCGAGGCCGTGCGCCTGCATGGCCGCTCGCTCATGTTCCTGCGCAACGTGGGCCACCTGATGACCAATCCGGCCATCCTGTACACCGACGCGCAGGGCGTTCAGCGCGAAATCCCCGAAGGCATCATGGATGCCGTGGTCACCACGACCATCGCGCTGCACGACCTGCAGGGCCATGGCAAGGACGGCATCCGCAACTCGCGCAAGGGCAGCGTCTACATCGTCAAGCCCAAGATGCACGGCCCGGCCGAAGTGGGCTTTGCCGCCGAGCTGTTCGGCCGCGTCGAAAAGCTGCTGGGCTTGCCAGACAGCACGGTCAAGCTGGGCATCATGGACGAGGAGCGCCGCACCTCCGTCAACCTCAAGGCCTGCATTGCTGCCGCACTGAGCCGTGTGGCGTTCATCAACACGGGTTTCCTCGACCGCACAGGCGACGAAATGCACACCGCCATGCACGCGGGCCCGATGATCCGCAAGGGCGACATGAAGACCAGCGCCTGGATTGCCGCCTACGAGAAGAACAACGTGCTGGTCGGCCTCTCGTGCGGCCTGCGCGGTAAGGCGCAAATCGGCAAGGGCATGTGGGCCATGCCCGACCTGATGGCCGAAATGCTCAAGCAGAAAATCGCCCACCCCAAAGCTGGCGCCAACACTGCCTGGGTGCCCAGCCCCACTGGTGCAACGTTGCATGCACTGCACTACCACCAGGTCAACGTCAGCGACATCCAGATGGAGCTGGAAAAAACCGACTTCAACGCCGTGCGCGACGACCTGCTGACCGGCCTGCTCACCATTCCCGTTACCGCCAGCCCGAACTGGAGCGACGCCGAAATCCAGCAAGAGCTCGACAACAATGCTCAAGGCATTCTGGGTTACGTGGTGCGCTGGGTGGACCAGGGCGTAGGCTGCTCCAAGGTGCCCGACATCCACAACGTCGGCCTCATGGAAGACCGCGCCACACTGCGCATCAGCAGCCAGCACATGGCCAACTGGCTTTTGCATGGCGTGGTGAGCGAAGGCCGCATCCAGGCGACCTTCCAGCGCATGGCCGCCGTGGTGGACCAGCAAAATGGCAGCGACCCGCTGTACCAACGCATGGCGGGCAACTTCGAGACCAGCATGGCTTACAAGGCCGCGTGCGAACTCGTTTTCAAGGGCCTGGAGCAGCCCAGCGGCTACACCGAGCCCCTGCTGCACGCTTGGCGTCTGAAGGTTAAGGCGGCATCCTAAGCCTCACGAACTATCATGTTGATAGCTTCTAACGCTTGACAGTAAAGCGCTGGAGGCTATTTTTATAGAAAACAAACGGCGCCTTCGGGCCAATGCCAGTCAGTTAAGCCCTGACTGGCATTTTTTTTGTTGGGAACTTGCTGCGAGAGCGCTTGA
>NZ_BAAGQN010000012.1:44297-45334 GCF_054783455.1 Simplicispira piscis | reverse complement strand
CCAGTCAGACTGCCATGATGGTGGCCTGACTTAAACCAACTGGCCTCCACGAAAGCCGGGGCGATTCAAAAACGGGGGGAGTGTTCGGACAACTATCTGTCTTAGCAGACACCGTTGCACGCTATCCAACTCCGATCAACTTCTATGTCGGCTTAGCCATCCAGGGCAGGGCGCGAGGTAAAAAGTTGGCCCACCAGCTCGGTTGATGGGCCAACATCTGGCCTAGATCGGCACTAGCATTGGGAACGCTTTGTGGCCATATGCGCGTGCCCAGAGTCGCTGGCCATTCGGAAGCGTCCGGTAGGGGCGAAAGATTACTTTCATGCCCTCGGGCAAGGGAAAGTCAAAGCTCAATTGCTTGCTCATTCATTGCAACCTCCTTCCTCTAGCGAGATTTGCCCAGGGGAAGAGCACTGCAGTACACTCGCGGTCGCCAAACACGCATTGAGCATTTCAGTGCATCTCCCTTTGCCCTTGTCGCCAGACGAGAGCCCATGGGATAGAAACGGGTCATGAGTTTCCTCATGACCCGTTCCTTTTTTTGCCGCTTATGGAGAGTGAGCTCCGACAGCGTTTTTTTGCATGCCACGGTCAAGCTCGCAGCTTCCAACCGCTGGCAAGCTCGCGTTGCAGAGGAAGCTGTGGCCAGTAGCAGCAGCGCCTTTGGCGCCGTATGTTTGTGCATCCCAGCGGCCTACTTTCCTTCTTTGCGCACACCCTTGAAAGGCTCCTTGCTGGACGTTTTTACGTCCATGAATCGGCCTGTCTCAGTATCACGTTTGACGTAGTGACCAGAAGGGGTTTGGGTTTGACTGCGTTGACGCACTGCGCCAACTCGTTGACCGTCGCCAGCAGGGGCATTTTTCGCCATACAACTATCCTTTCGAATGCGTGACCAATGCGATCACGGTGACGATTTTATATAATCAAAATGATCATGTCAATGGATCGAAAGTTGACTTATGTCGATCTGTCTCTACCATACATCCATGATGACAACTTCCACAGTTGAACCTTCAATTGGCCAGCCGTTGAAC
>NZ_BAAGQN010000012.1:6156-44223 GCF_054783455.1 Simplicispira piscis | reverse complement strand
CGATCGTTTCGGCATATCTCCTGCAGTTGCAACCCGTGCTATCGCTCAGTACATAGCGCTTGCACCAGGCAACCTGATCCTGGACCCCCGCAAGGTCTACAGACCAACTTCGCAATTCGCCCCTTGGCACGAGCACTCGGTTTCTAGTGTTCTAGCTGCGCTTTCTGAGGGGGCCGCCTATGGGGGGGGTGGGGTAAAAAGGGAACTATTGCCGTGCGAGCAACCATCGGAGCTGGCATTGCCACGCGTGGACATTCTCGCGGCCGTCGCCCGCGCAATTCATCAGCACAAAGCGCTGCGAATCACTTATGTCTCCATCACGAGTGGCGAAATGCAACGTGACATCGTCCCTTTTGCATTGGTCAGCAACCGTGTTCGTTGGCACGCCCGAGCTTTTGACCGCAACAAGAAGCAGTTTTTAGATTTCGTTCTGAGACGGATCCTGTCTGCTGAAGTGCTTGACGACAGCAAGATCGAGCCACACGAACGCTCTGCTTCAGACGTGCAGTGGAGTCGGATCATCAACCTGGAGCTTGTGCCACACCCGAACCACAAACGAGAGAGTGTCGTCCGACTGGATTACGACATGCCAGATGGCGTTTTTCGGGTCGCTGCTCGCGCTGCGAATGTGGGTTACTTACTCAAACTTTGGGCGGTAGATTGCTCGCCAGATCACCGCTTGGACCCCGAAGTTTTTCACCTTTGGCTTCGTGATCCTTTGTCAATCTACGGTGCGAGCACGAGCTTGGCTCCCGGATACGTTCAACCGACATTCCGTTGATTGGTGAGCTATCACAAGCCCTGCGAGCGCCTCTCCCCGCGTCTTGTCCATGCCCCTTTGTTAGAAAGATGTTGATGACACCTGTTTGCCCAAACTGTCAATCTGGCCGAGTTGATGTTCGAAACTACGGCAAGCGTGTAGGCGCTGTCGTTGGTGGTGCTGGCGGAGCTGCCGGCGGTGCTGCTGGAGCATTGGCAGGCGCAGCAGCTGGAGGCGAGGCTGGTGCCTTGATTGGCGCGCTTGCTGGCCCTGTGGGTGCGATTTCAGGTGCAACTATTGGTGCAATTGCCGGCGCAATTGCCGCCGGGTTGGGCGGCGGCGCGATTGGAATGGCCGCAGGTGCTGCTGCAGGGAAGACAGTAGATGAACACGTGCTTGACAACTACAAGTGCCTAGCGTGCCACCACACATTTAATCAATGATCCTCACACAAGCAGTCATGTTGTCTGAGCCTCAGTTGCTTGTTGATGAGCATGCCATTTATCCTGGTTTGAGTTCAATTTCCCAGGTGCTGACGCAGGTTGTGAAGCCTGCCGCGTAACTTCTTGATTTAAAAATGTAGGCAAGCCGTTTGCCCAGGGTGTGCAAGACATACTGGGCGGACACGTCAGCGTGCAGATAGTCAAGCGCAGCGAGTCACATACCTTCAAGGTGATGCTCAACGCTGGGTGGTTGAGCGCAGCTTTGCGTGGTGGGAGAAGAACAGGCGGCTGTGGAAGAACTGCGAGAGGCTGCTCAACTCCAGCTTGCAATTCATCCACTTGATGTTCTTGGCGCTACTGCTAAAAAGACTTTGAACAGGTTCTTAGCGCAGTGTGCGCCACCTAGATCCTGTAGTCAGATCTTGAACCAACAATTTAATGTGGGTTTTTATGTGGGTCAGAATCCTACAAATCGCCTAAGTTGTTGATTTATATAGAAAACTGGCGGAGAGGGCGTCTACCTCCGCCATATCCAAGGGCGTCCAGTAGTGATCGGTGGGATGCTGTAAGTCATTGAAATGTATGGATTTGTTCTGCATTGATTGTCCATTGGCGTCCAATAAAACCTTGCGCTATCCAAACTAAAAAGGCATACAAAAAGGTATACTAAAAATTATCGAAATTGGTATACAGAGGGCTCATTGTGGGATCGCACACGCCCGGCAAACTGCCGGCAATTGTTCTAAACAAACTGAAGGATGGTTGGCACGGAGACGGCGGGGGGCTGTACTTGTTTGTCCGAGGTACTTCCCGATCCTGGGTTTTTCGGTACACGGGCGCTGATGGCAAGCGTCGAAACATGGGACTGGGTAGTCTTGCCGCAGTCGGGCTCTCGGAAGCCAGGAAGTTGGCGCTTCAGGCTAGGCAGCAGGTTCATCATCCAACAGAGCCGGTGGATCCTGTTTCCGTACGGCGTGCCCAAGTGAACGAGCGCCGCCTGGTAAAGGCCCGTGAAATGACGTTCGAGGAATGCGCGACGGCCTGCATTGAGGCCAAGCGCCATGAATGGAAGAATCCCAAGCACATTGCGCAGTGGATGAGCACACTGGAAACCTATGCCTACCCATTGATGGGCAAGCTACCGGTGAACTCGATTGATACCGATCTGGTGGTGAAGTGCCTGCAACCCATTTGGACCACCAAGACAGAGACGGCAGCCCGCTTGCGAGGTCGTATTGAAACGGTTCTGGCTTGGGCCACCACCAGTAAGTACCGGCAGGGTGACAACCCAGCACGCTGGCGGGGGCACTTAGACACTCTTCTTGCAAAGCCATCGAAGATTGCCAAGGTAGAGCACTTTAGCGCCCTGGCATATCAGTTATTGCCATCCTTCATGGTGGAACTCCGCGCGAAAGAGGGTCTGGGGGTCAAAGCCCTGGAATTTGCGATTCTGACCGCCGCTCGCTCTGGTGAGGTTCGGATGGCAACCTGGTCCGAAATCGATATTGACCGCAAAGAGTGGGTCATACCAGCGGGGCGAATGAAAGCGGGCAAGGAGCACACGGTCCCACTTTCCAAGTCTGCACAAGATCTGCTTCGCAACCTTCCAAAACTGGAAGGTTGCGAACTAATATTTCCAAGCGCCACAAAGGAAAACAAACCGTTGTCCGATATGACGCTCACCTCGATTCTCCGAAGGATGGGTCAAAAAGACATCACGGTGCACGGCTTTCGCTCCAGTTTTCGCGACTGGGCTGGTGATACGACACACTTTCCTAAAGAGGTAATCGAAAACGCACTTGCTCATCAACTTAAAGATAAGGCGGAGGCCGCATATGCGCGCAGCACGCAGTTGGCGAAACGGCGTGAGTTGATGGATGCCTGGGCGGTTTATTGCTCGACAGCTCCAGTTAGTGCTGAATTGAAAAATTCGAAGTACGCTGGGATAGCTGATTTAATCAAGAAGAATTGAGTGTGAATGTGGCGTGGAGGTATCACAAAAATTGGATTGCTTCGCCACTATTGACGAACGTTTTTCAGCTGACAACAAGCCTCCTGTTGAGCTCTTTGAGCTTCCTTCCAGCATGCCGTAGTACAGCGTTCGCGAAGCTCGGATCACCAACATCTTCATCAGCATCCAGGGAGGGTACGCCGCCGAGCAGCATCCCGAAGGCATCGATTCGCTGCCTCATGATGGCAACAGCCTTCTCGTCGCGTGTGCCACCAAAAGTTGGGTATGCGTATTTGAGTGGCTGCTTTGAGATGGCCGCCCATGACCCAACTCTTCGAACCCGGCCATTGCGCTGCAGGGTGCGTACAGGACTGGGATCGAGTTCGTAGTGGATGAGATGTCGGCACCAACGGTGCAAATCAACGCCCTCGCTGAGTCGGTCAGTTGCGACGAGAACATCTGGCCCGAACGGACTATTGAAGAGAGCGATAACTACATCAGGCGTTCTTGTGTAGAGAGTTGCGGGTGCATCACTATGTCCGTCATGGCTCCACGACCCCATCACACGAAAACCTTCATCAAGCCTTCCCGGAAGGTGAGATGCCGTACCGGCGAAAGTCCGTGCTCCCGAGCTGATGTTCGTCAGCAGCTTGCGCGTCGATGTAGATTGCTCGTCGAGCAGTACCTTCACCAAGCTCGTCGCTGACTGAAGTATCGACGGAGTGCCCTCCTTTGCGTTGCGCGGGCGAATGTCTGAGAGCTGTTTTGCGAGAGCTTCGGCGGAGGACGCCGGATCATCAATCCAGCTACTGATCTGGGCCCGCAGACCCGGAGTACAAAACCAGTCAAGAATTGGACGAATGAGGTTTTTGTTTCTCTCGCGTTTCTTTATGAGGTCGGTATCGTCATGTCTCAATCCAAGCTGCTTCCATTTTTCATCCTCGGACAATTGCTTCCAAGCAGCTCGCCATACGAACTCGGGCGGACCACCTTGGACAACATCCTTGGCCTTTGAGGATCGCTCCAGCGCTGCAAGAAGCTCGGCCGCCGTAGCGCGGTGGTGACAAAACACCAGCACTTTTTCACCCGCGTCGAGTACCGGTCGAATTGCGTCGCTTACCGCTGCGACCTTTGGATGTGCTGTGGTGCGTCGCGCAGTAAGCGCTCTCTGAGCCTCTTCGATATGGCGAAGCGCGATCTGGTTGCCTCGATCGGTGCATCGCTCTGCCACTCGTTTGACCTCGGTTTCAACATGCTGCCAGCCAATGTGGAAGCGGGGATCGTTGCGCCGCGCCCCTCTCCGCGCAGGTGCGATTTGAAGTAGGCGGTCCATTCGCAACAACAATTGGATGTCTTCTGACGACGCTGGTGGTGTGGCGATATCCCAGGGCGTGGCCGCGACGTCACCGAAGTGCTTTCGTTCAGCTTCTGAGAGATCGTCGATCCCGTGGCGTATCAGGGATAGCTGTAGCTGGTCGATCGCGGCTTTCGCAGCGTCGACGAGACGCTTGGATTCGGCTGCGACGTCGTGTCCATTGCCAAGTGTGTAGAGGCGTTTCAGATCGGCGGCGTAGTGTGTGACCGCTTTGAATTCCGTTGCGCCCACGAACTGGAGGAGCTGTTCCAACTCGGCAAGTCGAATGCTGAAGGGCGTTGCAGTGAGGATCAGCTTCCGTTTTGCGCGGGAACCAAGTTTATGAAGAGCTTCGTTGAACGCGCTGCCCTCACCTTTGGCACGGTGAGCTTCGTCAATAATCATCAGGTCGCAATCAGGGGCTCCGCATGGTGCTTTTGAGCCGTTGTCCGGCTTGGCATGTCGCTTCGATTCCTTGTCTTCTTTAAGCTTAATCAAGGTGTGATGGGTGGCGACCTGGATCTGACCAGCATCTAGCCGGGCTACGATTCCTTGCTTGATTCTTTTCGTATGGACATCCTTGTAATCTCCACCGCGCTTTTGCAGCATAGGTACATGACGCTCTAGCTCCTCAGCCCAGCGCCGGCGCAAGATATCGTTCGGCGCGTAGATACGAACCCGCTTGCCCTGACAAGCAAGGACCCATGCAACGAGTGCACCGACAGTGGTCTTGCCGAGTCCGACATCATCGGCGAGGATCACTCCACGGCCGTCAGCGAGGCGCGCGAGAATCTCACTGGCAGTGTTGAACTGCCGTCTCAGCGGCTCGACTTGCAAGTCACCAGATCCCTGCTCGATATAGCGATCCGGGTTCCCGAGGAAGCGCCACCGGCGAGCGTCGATCTGGAAATCATTCATCAGGCTTCCTCCTCAATTCGCCAGCCGAGCTCCTCAACCACAAGGCCAGCAGCTGGGCCCTCGCGCCGTGCGTATAGTCTGCAGAGTTCCTGACCATCCCAACGGACGCGATCAAGCAAAGTCAGCTCAGCCTTCGCCTCATCTAGCGCATGGCACCATCGATCAATGACACGAAATGCGGCCCGAGCGTCCACCCATTCCTGCACTGAGTAGTCTGCAGAGGGTGCTGCTACAACGGGTCTAGACGCACTGTTGAGACCGGGGATGGAATCAACATCCACGACCGGCCCTCCATAACGCTGAAGTAGGAACGCCTCGCGCAATGCGGTCGCAAGGTCTGGATCGATTTCTGGCAGCGACGTTTTAGAGAACTCGGACGGTACCCGAAGGTCTATGACATCAGCTTCTAGGGCGTCATACGCCTGAGTGAACCGGACCACAATAGGCGTACGCTGGGCATCATTCCAGGGGCAAATGGCAAATCTGCCTATGACCGAGATTTGCTTCTGAGTGCCGTCTGAGAACCTGATAGTGGCATCGATCAACGTAGTGTCGTCGGCGCTGCGTGCATGCAGCTCAATGTGTTTTCCGTCCCACGTCGCCTCAACCCATTGAAGTTGAGGATCATCAGAAGTTCTTGGTTCTGTGCAACTGCAATAGGGGACGGAGCTTGCCACAAACTTTTGGCCGACATCTTCCAAGCCTCTCCAGTTCGTCTCGAACACAACGCCCAGCTCAAAATTTCTCGGCGGCAATTTTCCAGCGCCCCAGGCGGAGGCACTCCAGTTCGCCGACGTCACGAGCAGATAGCGCCTCCTTCGGCTGACAATCAGGTACAACTTGGCATGGCTCCAGCGGTTATCACCATCTTGATGCTCCGCGATAAAACGTGGCTTTGGCTGCAAACAATCAAGTCTGACGCTCCGGTTGGCTAACACCTTTAGTGCAGACTTGGAAAGCGACCACCAGTTGGGGTTCGCCCAAGAGTGTCCTTCGGGAATCCACTTGAGACGCAACTTGCTGGGATCGACTCCCACGTCTTTAGACCAGTTCATCAATGTCCCATCATTCCACTCGCCGATGGTTGGCGCCAACATGTGCATCTGTGACGGTTCGAACTGCTTGAGTTGGCGGGCTGCACTCGTGGTGCCGGGGATGCTAGCGATAAACGTAGTCTCCGCAGGACATTGGACGCAGCCCAGAAGTCTGACGAGACGTTGGACGCGATCAGATGCGACTGTGCCAGCAGAAACACCCAGCGCATCAAGAAATGGCACGAGATTGCTCCACGTTCTTCTGCGTCCCTCTGAGGGAGGGTGACACAGATCCAATATCGCTCTCCAGCCTGCCTGGACCTGCCCCTTGAACGCTGATGCCGTGAGGTTCGTCGACGACACGTGAAGCTCCAGCACTTCGGCTCCGTCAACTTGCCAATGGAATGCCCAAAGCTTCGCATGCTGCACAGCACGCGAGTTCGCACCAACTGTGAAGTGGCTCACATATCGCCAAAGCCAGGGGTACTGACACACATCTCGTTCTTCTCGTGCTGGGGAAGAAATGACGTTCAGGCGTCCATGAAGGGCTTCTAACTCCGTGCTGAGCTCCCCGAAGAACAAAGTCCGCTCTTGCATTTCCTGCGAGAACAAGCGATTGAGACCAAGCAGAGAGGGAAGCAGGTGCTCAACTAGGAGCCCTGCGTCTGGCGGCTCGAAACTGGTCATCCACGCCTCCTTCAGACGGCCTCTGAGCGGCGGACGAGGAAGGACTTCTCTCCAATCTGGCGCACTCACGCCAAATCTCCCTTGGTATTTTCTTCGAACGCTTGCCGCGCGGCTATCAATGCACGATCCATGTTTCCAACGCCACATTGAGCGGCCAATAAGCAGATAGAGCGCAGTCTGAAACGGTAGTCACTCGCAGCAACACCCGTGGCTGGGACTAGAGGTTCAACCTTTCCAGCCTTTTCGTGAAACCATAGGCGTCCACCGCCATGTTCATGATGATGTTTCGTCAACGCTTTTATCTGATCAGTCAGCGAACCTGCATTCAGCTGGGCCTGCGCAAGCTGCGTAGCAACTCGTTCATGAGGGAAGGCTTTTCGATCGGCGACTGCTAGCCACACCCGACTCGCGTCGTTGAGTAGCTTGAACTTTTTTGGAAGTGCATCTAAGCGAGTGAGCTTTTCGAAAGTCGGGGCTTGATCTTCGGTGTCCTGATTGATCTCATTCCAGAGCGTACGCATAACATCCATTGCAGCGTCAGCAAGGCGAGTGAAAGCGGGTAGCGGAGCGAGCGAAGCAGGCGCGATCTTTGCAGCAAGCCTGCTTGAGCTCGCCAAAATGTCGCAAAGTTCGGCATGCGATTTCACGTCTTTGGCCCCAGCCAACACCTCTGCGGTGACCCGCCGCGTGGAATCTGCGCTGAACAACACAAGTTCAAGCAAGCTGCGCTCTTCCTCAGGCAGCACCTCATCATTTGCGTCATCGGGGGTGGGCAGCATGTGGTAATTGTTCTTCCGGTCAGCCCTCTCTACCGCAGACGACCACCCATGTTCCACCCAAAATCGCGCCTCCATATCGGCCCAGTGACCCCATTTGGTACCGTTTTCAAAGCTCTCTTGCTTGAGACGTACCTCGCGTGGCAGACACTTATTTACAAGGTCAGCAAGTTGATGCCCGGTCTGAGTGAGTGTCCATCCATCGCCTGTTGTCAATCCTGAAATAGAACGGAAGATCACTCGGTAGGCGCCGTAGGTACCCACCTGCCTGTAGCGGCGAAACTGGTCATCACTCATATCGAAGTTCACAGACTTCCGCCCTGACTTGCGCCAGCGCTCAACGCTTCTTCGTCCCCGGAGCTGCCCCGTCGTTTGTCCGGATGCCAACGTCCGGTCCACCCAAAGAAGCTCTAGAGGTCGAAGCCACGCGTATCTAGTACGCTGTGCGTCCCGCCCAGAAAGGTCACCGCCACCCGATTGGTGCCATGCAATGTGTGACCACTTTAGGCACCACGAGAGCAGTGTTATCCACCGACCATCGGAAGTCCCATTACTTATCCCTGGAGCGATGAGATCGGCGAAATAATCCGACCCCGCACGAAAGCCGAGCGCGTCGCCTCGTCGTTCAGGTATCGGATTCCAAGGGGCAGTAAAGTACCAGCCTACGCTCATAGCGAATTTCCCCGTTCTTTCTGGTGTTCACCGATTGGGTTGCGTTGAACATCAGAGATCTGATTACCAAACCCCCTCAGCCACCACTCCAGCATTTCGCTATCGACGACTGTGGCTGTAATTTCGAGGTGCCCATCTTCGTGCTCAACCACTTGCTGGTCAGTGGACAAAGGAGACTCCATCAGGTGCATCCCCGCGCTGCGTTTGATGCGGAAGATTAGACGCACCTTTTCGCCCTCACCGAACCCAAAACGCCCGTCATCGTCATAGCGCTTGAGGTCAAAAGTCTTGGGCCGCTCGAAGGTGAGCGTTGACACTTCGGCTGCCGCTATGCGATGTAGTGCCAGGTTGCGTTCATTGTCAAAGCCCTGGAAACGGCAAACGAGATACAGCCGCGATCCCTGTTGCACTAGTCCTAGCGGCATCACGTCCGCGCTGGTGCGTTTGCCGCCTGCGTTCTTGTATTCAATGTGCAGCCAGTGATTGCTGTACAGCGCTTCGCTTACGGCCTCAAACACACCAGCAACAATTTTGGGAGGCAGCAAAGGCTGGCTCGTCGCCACCACGCGCACTTTTTCTGGCCATTCGCGCTCAAGGCGTGCACTGCTCACCGAGCCCAGATTGCGTCTCGCTTGACTGAAGAACGCATCCATGGACTTCATGAGTCGGGGCGGAAGGAGGTTCTTGAGGTGCTCCTCTGCCAATTGCAGTAACAGGGATTCCTGTGGCGTGAGGTTGGGCATGGCCAGTGCTTTGGCCTGCTCAAGCCATCGATAGCCATAGGGTTTGCTGCGGTCGTCCCGCTCGATTTCAAAGTGCTCGCTGAGCATTTCCAGCTGGCGTTGGATGGTGCGCAGTTCACGCTCCATCCCAGCATCCTTGAGCTGCTGGTGCAGTTCGCTGGCAGTGACCTTGCGGCCACGCGGAATGCGGCGCAGGAGTTCGACGGCCAGCTTGACCGTTTCGAGGGTGTCGGGTCGTTTCGCCATGTCAAATCTTCAAAGATGAGTTGGAGAACGCGGCCCAAAGGCGAACCATGGCGTAGGTGTCGAGCGCGCAGTAAGCCAGAAGTTGGTGCTCAATCTCAGCCTCGCGTGCCGCCGAGGTTTGCGGCGAAATAGCCTCCAGAAATGCCTCCATGGCCATGCCACCATCCTGGACACCGTGGAGGTCGCCGTAGCTCAAGTCCGGGCACAGCGCTGGGAGTAGCGCCTTGATACTCCAGCTCCCTTGCTGGCTTGGATGGTAGTAGTGCTCACGCGCCACAGGCAGCAGATCCACCACGCGCTCGTTCAGTGCGAGCAGGGCCGCAGACAGGCGTGGAAAACGTTGCGCCAAATCGCGGATCCGGGCCGTCTCAAAGCCAGCGTTATAGACAAAAATGGGACCACGCTCACCGCACGCACTGATCAATGCTTCAGCAAAGGCTCTTGAGGGGTCACCGCCCGAGAGATCGAGAAAGGCCTGCTGTTCGAGCTTCCCGGTACGCGCGAGGCGATGCACACTGAACTGAAACGGAATCTGCTGGTAGGGGCGTGTGCCTTTCCAGATCGGTATAGCGAACTGGATAGTTTCGAAATCCATGAAATACGCAGGCAGCTTGTGCTGGGCCAGATCACTCTGTGCGCTCTTTTGATCAAAGTACGTTTGACCCGTGAGCGTGACCACCTTCACGCGCCTCTGCTTTTCATTTAGCAACGCATCCGGCACATCGCGCAGTTCGTACAGCCCGTGGGTCTCAACATGTACTTTCAGCCCTTTGCTTTGGGCTCCTGGCAGCCAATGCAAGGGCTGCTCAGCTTGGGGCTCCTTGCTTTGGCAATAGGAAAAGAAGCCGCACTCATAGGGAGCGCTGCACTGTTCGCCCGTTGAAACCCGCGGCTCCTTCTTCTTGGCAACGATCCCGTGGGATTCTTCGATCCAGCTGCGCACCTCGGTCCCGCGTGAAAACGCTTCGTCGGTCAGATCGTTCTCGACCAACAGCCCGCTGTAGTCGCCACCGCCTGGATAGACCCATGAACTGTCGATGTGGGCCAGCGCAATCCCAACGAGAGGAGCTCCGGAGGAGCGAGCCAGAAACGCTTGCACGGCGGCGTCGTCCCGGTGGTAGTCCTTGACGGAGGTGGACGATTTCACCTCCACCATGCGCCAAGCCCGTTTGCCGCCTCGTTTGACTGGCAGCATCACGTCGGCAAAGGCCAGAGCCCCTTTGGCACGGAACCCAGCCTCGAAGATCGGCTGGTTCGATTGCAAGAGCGCTTGCGTCTGCGCAAAGGCTGCTTCGAAGCCTCCCACTTTGAAATCGATCAGCGCGCCTTTGCCCTTGGGGTCATAGACCTGCCTGGCAATGTCGCCAACTTTGTGGCCCACCGTGAAGCTGGCCTGGGTGGCCGAGGAGTCTTCCCGCAAGTCCGGGCGATGTACCTCCAGCCACAGCCGCTTGGGGCACTGCCGAAACGCCAGCAGCTTCGATTTGGAAAGCACACGCAAGGCCGACTCCCTCTTGTTTGAATGAAATTCTCCCATGGTTAGGGCTCACAAAAACCCGATGGCGCGATTCGTGCCATGTTTCACCGCACATTCGGCTTCGAGGGCCGCAATGAGAGTGGCAGCAGATGTGATGGGCCGGAATCGGTGCTGGCGCACCACGGCTGCAAAATCGCCTGGTGTCAGAGAAACCAGTCGTGAAACCCTGGCCTGCTCCTCAGGCAGCGGTTGCTGCAGACCGAGTCCTTCGCAGTGGCGCGACAGCAGCTCCCACGCCTGGTCGGCGCGCAGAAAATCGAATTTCACCTTGAGATCAAACCGGCGAAGGGCCGCCTGATCCAGCCCTTCCATCAGGTTGGTCGAAGCCACAAACACGCCAGAGAACGATTCCATCTGGGTCAGCATTTCATTGACCTCGCTCACTTCCCAGTTGTGTTGGGCGCCCCGTCGATCTTGCAGAAAGCTGTCCACCTCATCGATCAAGAGCACCGCCCCATCGTTTTGCGCTTCGCGGAAGGCTTTGGCGATGTTCTTTTCGCTCTCGCCCAGCCACTTGGATTTCAGATCGGAAGCACGTTTGACGTGCAGAGGAACGCCGAGCTGTTGAGCGAGCCAGCGACCGTAGGCGGTCTTTCCGGTGCCAGGCGGCCCATACAGACAGAGCCTGCCGGAGCGCACAGCGACGAGGCCTGCTGCTACGGCGGCCAGATCCACATCGGCATGGATGAAGCGTGGGTCGTACACGTCCGGCAGTCTGTTTGGATCGTGCGAGAGCAGCGGACCGTGTCCCTGGGCTTCCATGGTGCTGGAGATCAAGCGCTCCAACGCAGCTGCCGTCTTTTGAGGGCCAAGGTCGTCCCGGATCAATCGAATGACTGAACTCGCCTTTGCGACTACCGCTGGAGCAAGGCTTTCGGCCTCTGCAATGTAGGAAATCCGTTTGGCATCGAGCAGATCGCCACAGCTGCTTTGAAGAATCCGTTCGCGCTGCGTCTTGGGTGGGATGGGCAGCTCAAACACCATGTCAAAGCGACGGATGAAAGCGGGGTCGAGACCTCGCATGGAGTTTGACATCCACAGCGTGGGCACTGGGTTCTCCTCCAGCATCCGGTTGATCCAGGCCTTGCGCAGCTGGGCGGTGCTCTTGCTCCCGAAGAAGCTGTTGCCATCGTTGAAAACGTCTTCTACCTCGTCGAACGCGATCAGTGCTTGCTGTTGGCAGAAGAAACTCTGAGCGGCACGAAAGGCTCGCAGACGATGCTCTCCATTGATCGGGTCGCCATCTGCGTCTTCGCTGGCGACTTCAAACAGCTCATACCCCATCTCCTTGGCCAAGGCTCGCGCGAGCTGGCTCTTGCCTGTTCCTGGTGCGCCGTGCAGGAAGATGTTTACGCCACGCCGGCCAGTGGCCATTGCATTACGCAGATAGGGGCACAGAATCTCCAAGGAGGACTGGATGTGGCCATAGTCGGCCAAGCTCAGTTGAGCGGGGCCTGCCGCAGACACGGTGCCGCGCAACAGGCTGATAGGGTCGGCTTTGGAGGCAGCCATCTGGTCAGCGAACCCTTCGGAGAGCAGATCCAGCTTGTAGCGCAATGCGCCACGCCCACTTCGGTCCATCATGACCAACCCCGACCTGGCAAGAATGCCTGTGGCACTCAGCGAGGCGCGAATGTCTGGCTCGGGCAGATCAAGAATGATGGACAAGGCATGAAAGACTTTGATGGACGACAGATCTCCCAGCCATTCAGTTGCGTCGTCGAGAAGACGCTCGTTGTGAATGGACACCGTGAACTCCAACACCTTGCAATCGGTAGTGCTCAAGCCCACCAAGCCAGACAACTGATCGATGTTGTGACGCAGGAAGGTTGACTGACGCTCCCCGCTCCACTGCCTCTCCGCCTTCTGGTGCAATTGGCGCAGCTCGGACTGCACGGCTTTCTGATCGAAATCTCGTGCTTCGGGCTTGTTCCAGTGAGCCAGTCCGATCACTTCTGCCAAAGTGTCGTTATTGAATCTGTGTTGATTCACAAATTCGCGATATCCCCCCAGGGGAACCAGGATCCGCAGCAACCACAGACGGATGATCGGTTCAACACTGGCTGGATTGCATGAGCTGTAGGCGGTACGTCTTGCCATGATGGTGGTCTCTCCTTGTCGATGAGATCCATCATCCGGATGGCTGCGACGTAATGTGTCGCATGCAATGTGGTGGGGTGGCTACTGCGTTCTTATACAACTGCAACTAACCGCCTCTCAACGGTGTGGAAGTCCACCAACAGAGACAAGCGGATCTGTTCGCCCATCTCCGGCGCGTGGACAGCCCCATATGTCCATTGTTTTTGTTCCATGACTCGGCTAATGGCAGCCCAAACTCTCTTGAGTTCAGCCAAGCCTAGTAAACCAGATCGTCCTGAGACTACAGTAGCCAAGCTCGTGACCGGGTTGCCTCCCGCAGAGAGCTCAGTCGCGACCTGTTCCAGGGCGCTGTTCAATTGGTCCGCTGGGAATATGTATGTGCCGTACCAGACAGGTCTGCCGGACTTGAACATCATCCGAATTTGATCGCCGTCCACGTTCACATAGGCGCCAGACCGGTGGCTCCTCGTGAGGTCAGCCTGCACCACGGCCCACTCGGCTTCACTCCTAGCTCCGCGCAAATTCCTCAACATCCGGGTTCTGACTAATGGCAGGTCATCTTCCAAGGTCTCCATGGCTAAACCCTCCTGTGCAATATGAAGGGAGAATACTGGAGAGCCTTGATTTTTAAGCAGACTCCCCTGGAAAAATGGAGGGGAGCAGATCACCAGCGCTACTTTCAGCGAATGCTGCTCTCATCCGCAGGAGGCGAGCGCGCTCTGGCAACGCAAAGATGTCAAGTAGCTTCTTGCTGTGGGTTTGGCAGTTGCATCTCGATGGTGGAGTCCAAAGGGCGGTGCAAAAGTCTTTCCAGTAGTGGGATCCTGATCAACGTTTCGGCTTGGTCAGCGGCACCGTGCAACCAGATATCCCAGTCAGCAGGAAGAGCGAAAACGGGCTGAAGAGACGTTGGCGCAGCTTCATTCGGCTGAAGTATTGAAGCAGCATTTGGACAATGCCCGGGCGGCGCTGGTGACCGAGTTGGCCAACGCGGGGAAGGCTTCGCCTGACGATGTGATTACAAAGCTCGTTGAAGCACAAAAACTCCGCGAAGAGCGCGACATGCTTCAAAAGCAGGTTGAGGACTTAGACGCGAAGTTGACTGCGCTTACGGAACTGAAAAAGCTGATTGAGCAGAGTGCGGGCGACAAATCCGAAATCGCCAAATCTGAAGTAACCAACGCGCTCGCTCTCCAAGCTGCTGTTCGAAAAGAACTTTCCGAACCGAAAGCAAATCCATCCAGGAAAATAGGCGACCCAAGCGACGCAACGTCTTCGTTGGATGCGGTCAAGCAGGCAATTGCGACAACGAAAGTACTTCGAGCGGAACTGAAGTCCAAGCTCGGCTTAGAACCGAATGCGCTGACCGAGAAACAGGCAGTTGTGGATATTGTGGCCGCCGCCAAAAGCTTCGGGCAGATGACGCAGGGTGGGGTTACCCCAGGCGGCTTGCAAAAGGAGAACTCAGACCTCCGCGGCCAGGTGGCGTTCCTAAAGAAGCGCCTCGATGCCCGCGGCGGTCGTGATTACCCCCCCTGTTGGGCCGACGAAAGCGGCAAGGTGGAGTTTCTCTATGCCATTGAGCTTCGCGCGGATTCGGTTGTTGTGACGCCGGCATGGCCTGCTAACAGAGACGCAGACGCAAAAGGGCTGCCTGGACTTTCGGCGACACTCGCCGAACCGCATTCATACAGCAAGTTCGTTTCTGCAATCCAGGGCGTTTTCAACTGGAGCAAGGCGCAGACCACGGAATGCCGACACTATGTCCAGCTCAAGAGCTTGATTCCGGACGCAGTGCAGTCGGACCGCGCTCGCCTGATGGTGGAGAATTATTTCTACAAGGTTGAGGTGCGTCGATAGTGCAGCGGCTTCAGATGGTTAAACATGGGAAAGAGTTGCTTCTCGTGGCGCAACGTTGCGCTCTCCAGGCAGGCCGGGCTTACGCCGTATACGTCTTTTTATTGGTCTTCTTTCTCGCGACCAATCCAGCTATTGCAGCGACACTCGCAGGGCGGGTCGTAGCGCTCAACGATGGGGACACCGTGACCGTGCTCGATGAACGGAACGTACAGCACAAGATTCGGCTGGCAGGAATTGACGCTCCGGAAAAGCGGCAAGACTATGGAAACAAATCTCGACAATACCTAGCGGCGTTGGTATTTGAGAAGCACGTGCTGGTTGAATGGGACAAGCACGACAGGTATGGACGCATTCTGGGCAAGGTAGTTGCCAACGGTAGAGACGCTAACTTGGCGATGGTTTTGGCCGGGCTGGCCTGGCACTACAAGCGGTACGAAAAAGAACAGTCAGTGATTGATAGGAAGCTCTACGCTGAAGCCGAATTGCAGGCGAGAGCTGTGAGACGCGGCCTTTGGCAAGCACCAAACGCTGTACCCCCTTGGGATTTTCGGCGCGGCTCGCGCTAGGCCGAAACCATGACTCACGTAAGCGCTGCAGAAAAGTGACCAGATGCCATGGAGGCAACGCGAAAGCTGTCGCGCTTCTATGACGACAGAGCCCGCTGGAGCGAAGTCGGGCCCTACAGACAGTGCCCGTTAGAACTGGCGGATGAGCGCAATAAATCGTCACAAGGAGAGCCCTACCGCCGCCGCCGAGAGCGTAGTGGAGGCGATTTTTCCCCCGCCCTCACTGAGGGTGGGGCAGTGCCACCGGCTTTCACGCACCCAGTTTGAACGCTGTGGCAATGCGTCTCTTCCACGCCGCGCAAGAGGGAGTCTGGCCAGATTCCCACTTGCGGCAGTGAGCGCACGGCGACTGTTCTTTTTTCGGACTAGTGCCGAGGGCTGTGTAGTTCTTGATCAGTTCTTCGCTTCGTATTGAGATTACCGCGATCTCAGCCAGATAGCATGAGGTGATGAACGAGCATTACTACGAGACATTGTTTTCAGCGGCCCGTGAGAAAGGCTTGACGATCTCAGCCGCAGCGGACGAAGCGGCGATAGCATTTCTAGACGGAAAACCGGCGGGTCAAGGTAGGCATAAGTGGAGTGGCGGAGATCGACAAACAGCCTTCTGGAACTCGGAGTTTTTGAACGACCTACCCGCAGATGTTTGGCGCCAAGAACCTCTTGGCTTGTCCTTAACGCGTTACCTTGGCCAAGACCGGTTGGCATTCCCTGAGATCGTGGCGCAGGTAGCCAAAATTGCTCCCGACGTGCTTGTGTGGGCTGCTCGCCACTCTGGCCTTGTGATGCGACAGGATTCACCGCGTTGGTTGGAGATCAGCGGGCTCGATACAAGTCAGCATGAAGCGATCGCTGAACTGAAGCGCGTGTTTCACATATTCCGGGAAGCCCATCAAGTGCGGCAAGAGGAAGTGGAGCGTCTTCGAAAGCCCTTGTCCGAGCTTGCTCCTCTGGATCTGCTGATTTATGCCAGCCTTTTCGCCTTTGAGCACCAAATACCAGACTTGGTCTATGGTCGGTCCCAACCGGAGATGCCCGATGCTCGGGAAGCGTGGGATGCCATCGACGACATATTGGCCTGGAAACTTTCCAACTGCGATCCGTCCGATGTGCAGTTGACTGAAATGTCTATCGCCTCGTCAATGAGGCAGCATCTGATCCCATTTCTATTCCCGTCTGGGGAGAGGCCGCGACACGATTGTTATCAGGCATTTCTCGAATTACTGGGCGCGCAGGTCGAACTGAACGCATTCGAAGATAGATCTGCAGACGCCTTCAGTTACGACGACTCCATTAGATTTGAGCGGAATGGAGATAGCGTTGAGATCGTCGAGGCGGATGCCGACGCCCGGACTGCGTGGCGTCGAGATGGCAAGAAGTTCGACCTCTTGCACCAGTACTGGTTGTACCGGGGAATGGATGCCGTCATTGCCGATCCTGACCTGCTAGCCCGCGTAAGTCCTGCGCACCTTGAGGCCAATCTTCAGGCCCTGGCCAAGGCGAAAGGCACATGGCTTCGCTTGCAAGAGGTCTATGGCATGGCCGAGCAGGTGCGAACAGACGCGGGCTCATCTGCAGCGCTCTTTCATGTGCTGATGGCGACCGAGCTGATGACGGCCTTTTTCATTGAAGACTACCTCAGGCCCTATCAGCAGTACCTTTCCGAGACAGGAAATTCTTTTCTCGCCTTGGGTCGGTTGGCATTTGGCGGCTTGCTTCAGCCCGACATGCAAAACCGCTTCCCGCTCACCTGGTCGGATCGAGCGGCCAAAGTTGATCGCATTAAGCCTTGGACGGCTACGGCAGAGCATCCAAGTGGCTCCGCACGATCTGCAGAGGCAATCCTGGACTTCATGACATGTGACTGGGCTGCGATGGCGAAGCAGTTGCGCGAAAGTGATGCAACGTTGCGTCCCCGCTGGCAAGAGCGTCCCTTGTTCAAAATGGGGCGACTCTCGCTCCAGCTGCCCTGGATGATGGCTGTACAGAACAACTCTGCGGCAGTCATCAATAACCTTCGACGGTTGGGTGCCCGAAGAAATGAAGCCAAGGAAGAAACCCGTCGAATTGAAGAACGGCTCGGAGCTCTTTTCAGAGAGCGTGGATTCCACGTGGTTGTCGGGTACGAGATCCCCGCACTGGGTACAGAGGATGCCAACGCAGGGGAAATCGATTTGATTTGTGCCCGAGACGGGCATGTGTTTGTCTTGGAGCTCAAATCAACCTACCAACGCCGCTCAGTGAAGGAGGCGTGGGCACATCGAACTTCTACGCTGCGAAAGGCAGGTCTGCAGTTGAGCAGGAAGGTCCCCGCTGTCCAGCGTGCGCTTGGACGGGACATGGAATTGACGGCTGCGCTCGGTCTTGTGGACAGCCCGCCCACGGTCACGGCTTGGATTGTTGATACATCGATCGAGTGGGATCACCAACTGTTCCGAGGTTTCCTCAAGGTCTCTCTGGAAGAGGTGCTGATTGCACTGCGAGACGACATGCGGCTTCTAAATGACCCGCATGGGCTGTTTGCTGGACATGCCACTCCTGATCCTGGGGCGGAGGAACATGCGGAACCAGGCACAGACAACACCCTGTATCCAGATGGGTTCTCTGCCGGGCGGTTTTTTGAGGTAATTCAGACGGCTGCCGTATGGACAGGCAGCCTTTGAAGGGCTCATTGTTGTTGGATCGCGCAGGGGGAGGTAGCACGCTGCGCGGAACGCCTTTTGAGCTGCGACCTGTCTCCTGGAAAGACTGGAGTTGCACGATTCCTCGAGTTTTCTGGCGCCGATCGGGGTTACGCATATTCCGGACACACCTGAACACTGAATCCATTTCACTCTGACCACGCCACCAGCCGCGATTGCAGCGTTGCTGCACTCAGGCACGACCAAGACGCCCGTGTATGTAGCCCAGCGCTTGAACCGCAGGCTCATTGAAGAAGCGGATGAAAAGCGGGCCAAACGCTTCTTTGCAGACACGCGTTTGCGCAGTGCTGAACGCGCGGAACTGGAGGACTACAAGCACTCGGGCGACAGCCGAGGCCAAATGGCGCCTGCCGGAGACATGCATACACCGACGGCCATGGCCCAAAGTTTCAGTCTGGCCAACATGGTTCCCCAGATTGCCCAGCACAACAGTGGCGCCTGGAGCAAGATCGAACAGGACACGCGGCACTATGTGAGACGTGCCAAGGGAGATGTGTTTGTGATCACGGGGCCGGTGTTCACAGATGCAGGTCCTCGCATAGGCGCCAACGGAGTGAAGGTGCCAACTTACCTTTACAAGCTGGTGTATGACGCCACCACCCAACGAGCTTGGGCACATTGGCAGCAAAACCGGGAAGGTGAGACAGTGGGGCGTCCAATCAGCTATCAGGAGCTCGTGAACCGTACAGGTGTGGAGTTTCTGCCAAGAAACGCATTCCAGCACTGACCATCAGCTCTGCAAGCAGCCCAGAGCTGTATCCAGCTGCATTTGAATTCCCTTGAGTTCCACATATACCTATTGCCATCCAGGTAACCCCACCCTGACCAGCCTCGCGTTGGTCTGATCTCACACCCACCCTCAAGCCCGGTGCACGTTCTCGTGCCCCGGGCTTTTTTGCGTACATCGCAAGGAGCTTTCCATGACTGTTTGTCCCATCTGCAAATCCACCCACGTGACCACCCGCCAAGTCGGTCGCGATGCCGGAAGAACCCTTGGCGGTGTCGCCGGAGCGGCCAGCGGCGCTGCCAGCACGTGGTCTGGTGCCCAGGTCGGAGCTTCGTTCGGCGCTGTTGCTGGCCCCGTTGGCATCGCCCTCGGAGGCATCGCTGGCGCCCTGCTGGGCGGCCTGCTCGGCGCCACGGCGGGTTCGGTTGCTGGCAGCCGCTTGGGCGATGTCGTTGACGCGCACTACCTCGGCAACAGCGAATGCCAGGACTGCGGGGCGGTGTTCACTAGCCCCTCCCGTTCCTGACCCTGTTCCCCCGGTGCCTCAACTGGAGGCCGCTGCTCTTTCCTCTATTTCCCTTTCCATCTCTATCAATCTCCATTTCGAAAGCCTCCTCATGTCCCACCTCATCGAAACCATGGCCCATGTCGGCCAGACCCCTTGGCACCAACTGGGCAATGCCCTGCCCAAGAAGCAATCCATCGACGTCTGGGCACAGGCCGCTGGCATGCAATGGCACATCCGGGAGACCCCCGTGCGCTACCTCGCCACGGACGACAGCTCGAACCTCTACGGCGAAGCCATGGAGTTCCCCGACCAGAAGGTGCTGTACCGCAGCGATACCAAGGCCCCCTTGTCTGTGGTGTCAGGCCGCTACCAAGTGGTCCAGCCCAAGGAAGTGCTGGAGTTCTACCGGGATCTCACGGAGGTCTCGGGCTACGAACTGGAAACCGCCGGTGTCCTCAAGGCCGGACGCAAGTTCTGGGCGCTGGCTCGCACTGGCAAGACCTCGGCCCTCAAGGGCAACGATGTGGTCAACGGCTATCTGCTGCTAGCCACCTCCTGCGACGGCAGTCTGGCCACCACTGCCACGCCCACCACGATACGGGTGGTCTGCAACAACACCCTGTCGATTGCCCTCAGTGGTGCCACCAGCGCCATCAAGGTGCCCCACAGCACAACCTTCGATGCCCAGGCGGTGAAGAAGCAATTGGGCATCGCAGTCTCCCAGTGGGACAGCTTCATGTACCGCATGAAGACGCTCTCGGAGCGCAAGGTCAAGAGCCACGAGTCCATGAACTATTTCCTCAAGGTGCTGTGCCAGACGGATGCCCATGCCGACCAGGCCATGGGCCTCACCAACGAGCGCGCCCTCAAGAAGGTGCAGGCGATGTACGAAGGCCAAGGCCGGGGCGCTGAACTGCAAGCGGCCAAGGGCACGGCCTGGGGCTTGCTGTGCGCCGTTACCGAATTCGTGGACCACGAGCGGCGCGCTCGAAGCCAGGAATACCGGCTCGACAGTGCTTGGTTCGGCCAGGGTGCCGCGCTCAAGCAACGTGCGCTGGAGCAGGCGCTGCAGTTGGCATCGTGAATGCCAGGTTCAACGGTCCAAAGCGCTGAAGCACAAGAGCCTTCCTTCCATTCTTTCCACCCCTTCCGCAGCAAAGCCCCGGCCCTTGAATGGGACCGGGGCTTTTTGTTGTGCGGGAGTTTCCATACCTCAAGGAGTCACCATGTCTCAACCTTCTGTTCATACGGATTCCGTTTCTGCACCGTCTTCCTCGGCAACCACCAAGGCCCGACCTGCTTTGAAGCTGGTCAAGACCAACACCCTCAAGCGCGACGATTGGCTGAAGGTACGCAAAGGCGGTATTGGCAGTTCCGATGCCGCCGCTGCCGTGGGCCTGCACCCCTACAAGTCCCAGCTGCAGCTATGGATGGAGAAGACCGGGCGTGATGCCGGTCTGCCGGTGGTCGATCCCAACGACGACCAGAGCCCGATGTACTGGGGCACGCTGCTCGAACCCATCGTGGCGGCGCACTACACCCGGCGCACGGGCAATCGGGTGCGGCGCGTCAATGCGGTACTGCAGCACCCTGAACATCCCTGGATGCTCGCGAACCTCGACCGCGAGGTCATGGGGGCTCCGGATGTTCAGATCCTGGAATGCAAGACGGCAGGCATTAACGGGGCCAGGCTGTGGCGCGATGGCGTGCCCGAGTATGTGCACCTGCAGGTCATGCACCAGTTGGCCGTGACCGGCAAGCAGGCCGCCGATGTGGCCGTGCTCATGGGCGGGCAGGAACTGCAGGTGTTCAGGATCGAACGGGACGCCGAGATGATCGCCCAGCTCATCCAGTTGGAGCAGCAGTTCTGGGGCTATGTGGAGCGGGACCAGGAGCCTCCGGCCGACGGATCCGACTCTGCGGACCTCGCCCTGCGTTGTCTCTATCCCCGCGACAGTGGCACCACGCTGGATCTCTCGACCGACCTGGAGATGTCGGGGGTGTTTTCTGACCTGCTGGCAGTGCGGGGCGTCATCACCACCCAGACCGCATTGGAAGCCCAACTCAAGCAACGCATTCAGCAGCGCATGGGCGAAGCCACGCGGGCGGTCTTTGACACAGGGGAAGTGTCCTGGAAGCGCAGCAAGGACGGAACTGCCCTGGACACCGTTCAGTTGCTCAGCGATCGGCCGGAGCTGGCACAGGCCTACCCACTCACCAAGCCGGGCAGTCGGCGGTTTCTGGTGCAGCAGTAGTTGGGTGAGGCAGGCACCAGAGCCCGCACCCCATATCCATCAACCACTCACAGCGGACCTCCACCAGATCGGTGCGGGTCCGCTTCTTTTTGTCCCGAAAGGAATCACCATGCTCAAAGGTTTGGCATTGACACCCCCGGTCATAGGCCGGATATCGATTGGCAAAGTCGTGGAGAAGAACGGCAAGCGCTTGCCGGAGAAGGATGACGAATTCACCATCACCAGCCAGGTACAGAACCGCGATGGCTGGGTGAACCATCCGCTCGATGAAGAGTTGCGCAAGGATAAGAACACCAAGCTGCGCAGTATTCCGGTGCGCCTGCTGTTTGACGATCCGGACCTGAGCCTGCGGGCGAACTACACGATGTTCGACCGGGCCACCGGGCGGCCCCTGTGTGTGGGCAATGGGGAGACCTGCAAGCGGGCCACCCTGTCCGGGATGCAGAGCTTCGCATGCCCGTCACCTCAGGCATGCCCCTTGGCCGAAGGCGGCAACTGCAAGCCCTATGGACGCTTGAATGTGCGTATCGATGTGGAGGGAACGGGGCGTGATGAACTGGGCAGCTTTGTGCTGCGCACCACCGGGTTCAACAGCATCCGCACGCTCTCGGCCCGGCTGCGCTACTTCCATGCGCTGTCGGGTGGCTTGTTGTCCACCTTGCCACTGGAGCTGCGTTTGCGCGGGAAATCCACCACGTTGTCGCACCGCACGCCGATCTACTACGTAGACCTGACGCTCAGGGCGGAGACCACGCTGGCGCAGGCCATCGCCAGTGCCCGGACGGAATGGGAGGCTCGCAAGGCTGCGGGGATGGACCAGGCGGCGCTGGATGAAGCGGCCAGGGCCGGGTTTGCGCTTGGGGAGTTTGAGGAATCCGAAGAGGACGGGGCCGCTGTGGTCGAGGAGTTTTATCCGGACACGGAAGGGAGCTCAGGAGACAGACTGGACCAGGCCCCTCAAGGTGCCGGGCACATGCTGTCGGAGCCACAGAGCGCACGACAGAGGCAATCTGGACCACACCGCAACCTTGGCCACAAGCTGGGGGAACGGCTGAAGGCCCAGGGTATGGCGCCCACTGGTAGCGGGGCTCGCTCGGGATCGATTGTGGATGCGGGGGTGGGCCATGGCAGCGGCTAACAAAGCAGAGAGGTGGCACGCCAGTCGCCCTGCATCGTTGGTGCAGGTGTACACGGCGGGGCTGCGGTGGGAGACCGCGCCGATGGTCATGGCGTGGCCCCCGTTGCAGCATGCTGTGTCCAACACGGCCTTGCACCGTTTGCCGCTGAAATGCCCTTTGGAAGAACCGCTAGGAGATCACCACACTCTCTGGTCTACGCTGTGGCAGGCAGCATGTCTGCTGCGCCCAGATGTCTCTCCGGCCCAGTGGCGACCACGGGTGCGGCGTTTGGCACAGGTGGCGAGTGCACTGATCCAAGCTGGGGAGAAGAACATTGCCGCGACGGGGCATAGTGAGGGCGCACAGGCCACTATGCGACGGCAATTGGACGACCGAATGGCAGAGTGGGTTCGTCGCCTGCTGCCGTCGTCCAGGATGCAAACGGCAGAGTCGGTTCATCGAGAAGTTTCTGTTCTGGAGCGTACGGAGCTGGATCTCAATGCGATGGAGGACTGCCGCAAGGAAGGTGGCGTCACGCTGCTGGCTTGGCGGCGCCGAAGGGATTCCGTGTTCAAGCCGAAGGTTGAACCCAGTGGAACAAATGGACGTCCCGAACAGGAACCCTGGCAATGGCGTGTGGTGGCCGGGCTTGAGGGATTGGAAGGCTCGGGAGACAGTGGCAACCGGGCGAGGCCAGAGGGGCGATTCCAGCCACAGTCGGTGCTGCTGCTGCCTCAGGAGGTGGAGGCGGTATGGGGATGTGGGTATGGGATGCGGTTGGATCCGGCTGCATCCTTGGATACCCCCTCACCAGTGCCAGGCAACCACCGGCAGTTGCGCAGCCTCTATGGCAGTTGGACGGCTGTGGAGGAGGTGCGGGTGCTGATGCTCAGGCCGAGCCCGGGATGACGGGGTTGAAGACCCGGAGAACCATCGTCTTACATGACCATCCCAGGCCTTGGCTGGGGGTGGTCTTTTTTCTTTCCGAACTTGCAGCGCCTCAGCCGCCCGCATCGGCGATGAAGTAGTCGATCTTCACGGGTTGGACGCTTGCGGAGGCTTGGGATTCTCTCTGTTCCATGATTGAGCGCGGGACCTAAACATCACCGATGGCAACGCATAAACTTCTCGTCAACCTGAACAATGTTTGTTTCTGCGGTGGGAGGGACCTTGCTACATCTGCAACATCCGGACATCTACGCCTTGGTCGCCCAAATGCCAGTGGGTGTCTTGGCTTTCAAAGTGGGCGATCAATCGATCCTAGTGATCAAGGCGTCGGCAAGGGCTCTGCTTTCCGCCAAATCGCACGCGGGGCTCAAGCTGTACTTCGCACCTGTGCAGTGTGATGGCGTGTCCACCTACTGCCTCCTCACTGCCTTCCCCGATGGCACGAACACGCCCAATCTGGTGTGGACGCCTTTATATGAAGACGATGCAGCGAGGGTACTGCTTGATGTATTGTCCGAGCCACGCTTCGATTTGTACCTTCTGGACGAGAAAAACCGCCCTTGGCTTACCGCAGTTGCCGGCGCCCTTGAGATTAAGAAGATTCAGGGTTTTCTTAGCAAACTTCGCCTACCACCGAAGAGCCTGTCTAGGACGACGGTCTCAAATGTCATTGACCAGGCCCGTAACTGGTTCTCACATAGTGGGTCACGCGAAGATCGCCGCGCCTTCGAGATCGCCATTCATGAGTTACTGCACCCCAGCGACTTGGTGATGCTCCACGTCGGCATTAAGAACCAGTTTTATGGCGAGCACGTGCGGCACGCAACACTGGAGTACTCGCATCCAGGCGATCGACAAGAGCCGGATCTCGCGGAGGAAATCGCCAAGCTTTTTGGCGGTGAAAAGGTCTTCTTGAACCCTTTGAAGCTGCCCAATATGGAGGAATTAAGCGACACCCTCGCTACGGGGAGGTTGGCGAATTATTTCTTCGAGTTCAAGTCCAGCCCAAACACGGAGACCGTTGCACAAAGGGATATCCAAAGGCTTCGGACGACTCTCGTTCAGCATGTTGATCGTGCACTCAGACAAACTCAGAGGTGCATGGATTACGTGCTGGAGGGCGAGAATTTTGCCATCGCACTTAAGGCAGACCGCAAGTTCCATGCGTCTGTTCCTCAGAAGGACAGGAATGCGATTTTTGTGATCGTTACTCATGAAACGATAGCAGACGACCTTGGTAGATATGCTTCTGCGATCCTTCCATTGGCAACCGGTGCGAGGAAGATCATCTGTCATTTGGCAGAGACAGATCTCTATCGGTATCTGCATTTTTGCAGTCGCGAAGAGGACTTTTTTGACCTACTGGTGCAGGACTTCGGATACATGCTGCAGACGCGCAAGGTGTACGACCAGCAGCATCCTGTGCTTCTTCGATTGGAAGAGCATATACGCCGCCGTGAGCAGGAGCGAGAGGATATATAAGGCGGCGCCATTTCATCGAACGCGCGATAGCGTTGATTCCTTCACGGAATGGCTGGCAACCCGCCTTTGCGAATCAGCGGGGCGCCTATGATGGACGTTACAAACTGTATCCCCGCCGAAACATGCGCTTTTCTCGATCCCCAGTTCTAGCCGCCTGCCTTCTCTTCACTGTCGGATTTGCCGACGCCGGGCTCACTTCTACAGCAGTTTTGCACCGTGGTGGTGGCAAGATCATCTTCGAGATATACGACGAGCCCGCGCGCCTGCAGGAGTGCACCGGCCGCAACGACATGGCCGCCATTGCCCGTGCTGAAAAGGACGGCAAGGAAATGCCCTACGGAGCCGGATGCTGGAGTGCCGGTATGGATGGCTTCGTCATTTTCAAGATCAAGAGCTTTGATGATGGCATTGTGCGCACGAGCCGCGTCCACAACTCGGAGTTCAAGTCAGTGGGCGACTCACAGCCCCCAGCAGCGACCAATTCTCCAACAGGCTTCACGCCTTGGGAGTTCAGCAAGGTCAAAACCAATCGCGGCACGCCGGTATGCGCACTCTCGGCGGCTGACAACGTGAAGCGAAGCGCACGCAACATTGCGATTAAGGCCATGGCTAACCGCGATCACCTGACCATCACCCTGTACGACACGCGCTGGAAGTACAAGCCCGAAAGTAAGCACAAGGCCACGATCGACTTTGACGACAAGAAGCCCCTGCAGATTGAAGCCTATGGCGATGGTCCGATTCTTGATGCTGAATTGCCAGTGGCAGTCACAGCGATTTTTCTGGGACTAATGGCAGACAAACAGACCTTGCGGGTATCAGCGCCCGGCGCAGGGCTTGTGTCAGTGGGGCTCGCGGGGATCTCCGGGCCTCTGCAGCAGTTTGTGGATTGCACGCGAGCAATCAAGTAGGCGGCTCCACCGGAATGGTTGAGCCGCCTGTGCTCAGGTGGCTTTTCACTACGACTACGTCAATCAAGTCAAGAGGCTCGCTCTAAGGACGACCCGACGCCATCTCGAACAAAGTGAGCCTGGGCCTGTGCCTGGGCCTGGGCCTGGGCTGGCGCCGCAGCTACCACGCCATTTACCGGTGCCATGCTCGCCACGCACTTCTGGGGATGCACGGGTTTCGTTGGGGCATGGTCATGCGCGTCGCACGATCTTTGAGGAACGGCGTGACCCAGTAGAGACTATTTTCGTAGGTAGAACACGTAGTACACCAGGGGGGCGAACGGGTTCGAGAAGATCAGGATCAGAAAGCCGATGGGTTTCTTTTTGACGACGCAGTGACCGAAACAGATCAGCCAGAGCAGTACGTAAACGGGGATTAAGAGCAGCAGGAGAGCTTTCATCGAGAGACTTTCAGATTTGGGCCACCAGGACCTGACGCTTTTGGGTGTATTCCGCCTCTGTCAGGAGGCCTTCGTCGAAGAGTTCTTTCAGTTCCCGCAGCAACTCTTTGGCGCGTTGAGAAGGGCTGGAATTCGACGCATGCCGTTTGACGGTGTCCACGATGGCGATCAGCATTTCTGCGAAGAGTGCGACGTTGGAGCTCTTGGGCACGTTGGACCTGAAGACATACGTGCCGTTGATCGTCACCACGCTTTCCAGTCGGCCACCTTGAAACTGTAGATCCTTGATGTCTCTGAGGAGCAAATGGAAAGGCGTTTCCATGATGTTGTGCGCATGCAGGGCTGATCGGGTCAGCAGCAGGCCGTCCTTCGCATTGCCAAAGACGGTGTTGTCGATCAACGCCAGCACATCGTCCACGCCGTCATTGCCACCGAACTCGGAGACGGCGTTTGTCAGCTTCTTGGGTGGGATGTGCGGAGAGAAGAGGATCTTGTCGTCGTTGATGCTGGACCGGTAGGTCGCGAGGATTTCTTGGATTTCTTCTTCCATTGCGTTGCTCACAGTTCGATGCTGCGTTTTGTCGATGCAGGAACCGCGTGTTTGACGCACATTCAGCCCCTCCCAAGCTCTGCTTCTTGCTGACTTGCTGAGTCCATATGTGAAGCAAACACCGTAGATGCAAATTTATAAGAAAAGCATCCTTGCTCGGTGTTCGCCAAGCCCCAAGCACCCACTTCGCTGCCCGATCCCTCCAATCTTCGGGACGTGCTGGCGTATTGGATGCGCCTAAAGCGAGTGGAAAAAGGGTGGTCGCAAGAGCGGCTTGCGATGGAGTGCGAGTTGGATCGCACCTATGTGTCAGCTGTGGAGCGCTCGCGTTGGAACGTGTCGCTGTCCAACATCGAGCGCTTTGCGCAGGCGCTGGATGTGGAGCCTTGGATGTTGCTCAAGCCACCGAAAGGGAGCGAGTGAGCGGAGTCGAATGGGCTTAACGCTGCTCGCGTCACGCGATTGCGCTGCGGCAATAGAGGCGCTAGTTCAAGTGATGGCAGACCGGCAAATCCTAGGTCATTGTCAGGACACGGAGGGTCTTGGTGGTGGGCCGGTATTCAAGAGCAACGGTCACCCGTTCAGGATCGCCAAGTTCACGAGGAAACTCCAACATGATGTTGAAGAAGCTGCCTCGATAGCCAGCCGATGAATCGGTTGCTTGCACGTCGCGCCAATCCAAGCTGTAAAGATAGCTCGACCTCATCTTGGACTTGATGGCTTGTTCCAACTCTGGCTTGGTCAAGGTATTAAGTCCTGCCAGAGCCAGTTTGCCATCCTTTGCCGTGGTTAGATATGTGAACTTCGCATCCTCAATGTAGACGTTGAAGTCACCGAAGTCGGCCACCTCTTTTGACATCGCACGAACGGCAATCTCAAGATCGCCATCAGTCTCCTGCAGCAGCAGCTGCTCGGGCTTGTAGGCGAGAAAAATGCCGAAGTACATGAGCTGAATGCTACGGATTTTGAGTCCCAAGGCCGTGTAGTCATGTAAGTGCAGATTGCAATTCTCGGTGTTGGGTCGGTCATCCTCGTGACCAAGGATCATGATGTTCTTGTGCCTGAGGCCGAAGTTCATCAGGTACATGGTCACAAAAGTCTTGGTCAGGCTGGCATAAGTACAAGGCACATAGCCAAGGTAGCCCGAGTGATCCTTCAAACGTTCATGCATACCTGCCAGAGTTGCCGCAGAGAGGTTGTTGACATACACGACAAAGCAGAAGGTCGGGTGCTGGAAGGCCAAGTCTTTGACGATGACGGCTTTCTCCTTTAGCAACTTGCGCGCGAACTGATCACGGTCGTCCCCGATTAACTCGCCGCCAAGAACACTGTGGGTAGTGCCAGCGGGTAGAAGCTTGAAGACGGCATCGGCCGCATCGACACCAGCAATCCGATTGGGATTGCAGCGGTGCTCATCAAACAGGAACGCCGCCTCGTGCTTACCAGTCTGGGGGGTCAAGGCATTTCTCAGTTCGTCGTAGTTGATGCCCTTGGCTCTGAGGATGCCCAAGAAGTCATAATGAATCCGTTGGATCTCTACAAAGGTGGTGGTGTCCGTCCATTTGTAGTGCTCCCTGATTGACCCCAAGAGCAAGTTGCCACGTGCGTTGAGCGTGTGAATGCGACTCATCGTGGCGGCAATCCAAGACGACTGCGGGTCTGATCACTCATGAAGAGCCCGTAAATATCATCGTACTCGGTGGCGTCCGTCTTTATGGCTGTGACCTGGTGGAAACGAAGCGACTTGTCTACGAAGGCCAGTTTTTCGTCCTCGCGGAACTTGGGCTGTTTGCCCTCCGCTTGGAAATGCTCTTCGCTAATGACACTAGCTTCAGGGAACAGAACGACGTTGGTTCCAATCTCCGCCGTCTGCACGGAAGGAAATACTAGGCCGTCAACCTGCTTGCCGAACTCAAGTCGCAGATACTCGAAGAGCACTTGCGTTGACAAGTAGCTCAGATCGTCGTTGCGACCTCGAGGCTTAGACATCTTCTTCACCAGCGACTTCATGAATGTCTTCAGGTGGAGGGCTTCGCGGTAGCCTTTATTGAAGATAGTCAGTTTGATGGGCTCGACGAAATCCAGCTTCGTGAGGTCCAACAGGACCAGCTCTGTGGTCGGTGTCATAGCCCCGCTAACCACGTTGTCCCCCGTGATGGAGCGAATCTCGCTTAGGCATGTTTCCCTGTCCAAAGCAAAGTAGAGGGCTGAAATTCCGCTGGGGGTCATCCGCTGGCTGCTGGCCTTGTCCTTCGGAGTAGGGCCGAGTTCCGAGTGCGGACTCGCTGCGATCTTCTTGGCTGCATCGTAGGTCTGTGCCGTCCTGGCCCTGTAAAGCGGATTCCCCCTGGGGATGATGCGAGTGACTTCAGGCTTTAGCTTCTTGTCAGCATCCGTCAGCAAGCTGAAGACGGAATCGAGAAAGCCCTTGGCTCCGGGGTTGAAGAATCGGTGCGTGTGCCTGATGCTGGCGACGAACTTCTCCCACTCCGCCTCGTAGAGGTTCAACTCAAGGCTTCCGTCGTCGTAGTAGTAGTGCCTTTCGCGGCCATCGTCGGTCTTCAGGTACGGCTTTGGAAGATAGGCCATAAGATCATCGAAGTAGACCTCTTTCGCAAGTTCGAACCACTCGGCCAAAACGATATCGATACTATCTAGACTAATTTGGTCGTACCCGCATTCGTAGATCAGACCCAACTCGTAGTGGGTCAGGTCTTCTTCGGTAGCAACGTTCTCGTCAACTAGTTCTAGGATATGGTCGAAAAACACATGGCGGTGCGTGGCGAGATCTACCTTTCCGCAATACAAGCACTGGCCCAGTGCCCCTCGGTTGGAGACGAAATTCTTGAGAACTCGTGGCGTGACACATCCTGAGCAAATCATCCTGACCCCTGTCCGTTGGCGGGCTACGCACATTTCTGCATTCCCCAACGCCAACGCTCGGCTTGGATTCGCTGCATGGGAAGAGGGCGTAAAAAAATGAGGAATTGGTGAAATTTGACTGTAAGACTCAAGCTAACTTCATCACAACTCACTGATTACACAAGCAGAGCATTAAAAGTCGCGAAAATTTTCTCTGCCCTCTCCAGAGTAGCCAAGACGGCAGGAGAGTCTTGATCTAAAACTTGCGGATTGTCGAGCAGCCAGCGAGCAGGGCCAAAGTGATCAAATTCCGGTACTTCCGGTGGCATCAACTTGAAGAGAGCTTCTGCCTTCTTCACTATTCGCTCGGTCTCCGCCGCAGCTGCGAGTTCATCTTTGGAGACTTCTTTACCGACTGGCGGCTTGTAGGCGCCATTGAGAATTTCGGCAAACAACTCGGGATCGAAGATGTCCTCCACATCGGCCTCTTGCTGGCCAACGAAGTCTGCCGCAGTGAAAAAGCGGCCCGCCTTCAGAATCTGTTCTCTTTTGACGGCCTCGATTTTTTTCTTTTCCGCGTTGGCCACATCCGACAGAACCGCGATGTCGATGTGATTGCCGCCGAACAGCCGGACGAAGGGGGCAATCTTGTCGATTCCTCCAGAAGGACACAGTGTCCAGCGGCGGTCAATACCCTCGCGGTTTCTTTTTCGTAGCGCCTGGGAAAGCGTTTGAAGGTACAGGATGTCTGATGGGCCTTCGACAAGCCAAGTGTGTGAGCCGATAAACATCGACTGCGTGACCTCATAGCCTAGAGCGCCTTGCAAGGGGAACAGGGTGTCATCGCTGACTTCAAGGACATCGGAGTGAATTTTCGTGCCTTTGAGCTCCGGTCTGCCAGTTCGCTGGTTGTACAGGATGACATCCTCTACGATGCGCACATCACCCAATCGATCCATCGGAACCATGAAAGGCGAATGGGTCGTGAAGATGACCTGATGATCCGGCAGCAGCCTTTCAACGATGTAGCGCAGTAGGTCTCCTTGCGCCTTGCCATGAAGTGTCAGACCGGGTTCGTCCAGCAAGATGATGGCGTTGTTCTCTGTCTTTTTAAGTTGCTTGAATTGAGCCAAAAAGGAGAAGAACCACACGAACCCTGCGCTGCGCTCTGACAGCGGCAATGTTGCCTTGTGATTGGTATTTCGTATGCGTATGTCTGCGACCACTCCTGTATTGAACGGGGGTTGATCGCTGGGTTTTCCGGAGTCGATCTCAATGACCACCTCCAACGCATTGTTCTGGCTCCAGAACTGAAAAATCTCCTCTGTGATCTCGTTGCTTGCCGCCTCGCACTTGGCCTTTAACGCCTCTCGCCGATCAGCACCGATAAGCTCTTCCAGCGTCGTCCCCGCGTATTCCAAGAAGGACAAGAAGATTTTGTCGCCGACGGTAACCTTGTTGTGTTGCCTGTCCTGCTGGAGCTGATTGAGCGATACGATCCCAGACATCCGCTCGAAATGCGATGTGAAAAAGAATCGTGGCTGCCTAGCTTCCAAGATGTCGATGATGCCTTGTACGAAGCGCGACTCGCGCACCTTTTTAAGGTCTTCTAGAAGAGCGGACTGCTTGGCTGTTGGCTCTGCCAGTCCAGAAAGTGCCTTTGTCGCCTCCTGACCATTTGCAACGTTGTGGAGAATGTTCCTTTCGGTAGCGTCCAGGGCGTGTTTGTTGACTAGATGCTCCAGACACTTAGCATCATCGACGTCGATCTTCCATTGCCGCTTCTCGTCGTCGTAGCGAAATCCGTAGTGGACTTCAAAACTATCGCTCTTCAATGCTCCAGGCCCGAAGCGTCTCTCCACTGCCAAGATGTCACCAGGATCGAGCTTCCACCATGTCCTAATGACTTCTGCTTCGCCATCCGGGTGTCGTTCGTCAAAGCGAGTAGAAAAGCGGCGCGGATAATCGATGGTCTCATCAATATCGAATGACTGTGATTTTGATGGCCTCAACCCACGAAGTGCGCTCAGGATGGCTGTTTTTCCCGCCTCGTTCTTGCCGACGAGGCAAGTGAGATCTCCTATTTCGAACGTACCGCTGTCCTCGACTGATCGATAGTTTTGAACGCGCGCTTTAACCAGTTTCATCGCTGTCCTCCTCAACTATTTTCGGATGATTCTCGAATTCATCGAGCTTGACTTAGGGTGTACCACGCTCCCTCAGTGCCTCATACAACCCCGCAGGCCCAAGCAAAACATCCTTGAGCCCCGTTCGAACACGATCTGACCCAAGTGCCTGTTTGCTCATGGTTCCGTGGGCTGCCAGTGCGTCCATGATGGCGTTCATGATCTCGCTGGCCAGATCGGGTGAGTTCGCAAACTGTTCCTTGGTGTTGTTCATGGCCTGCTGGTGCAGCAGGTCAGATTCGAGCAACTTGCCCTTGAGGACGTTGTTCACATAGACGAGTTTGTCGTCGTCCGTGAGTTCACCCTCGAACAGATCATTCACCTTGGACAGGATTTCAGAGAGCTTCACCTTCAGGGGCTCCTGCACCTCGCCGCCGCCTGTGTCCGTCAGCGGCTTGAGCTTCGTATCGGTATCGCTTTCCTCATCCAGCGGGAGATCGCGCTTGCCAAGCTCTTTGAGCTTGTGGTGGGTGAGGACGACCTTGGATAAGTCAACTCCTTCGCGCTCGCGGCCAAAATCCAGCAGTGGCAGTAGGCGTTTGAAGAAGATGGCTCGCTTCTCTATAGCAGTGTTGCCATAGTCAAACATTTGGCTGAGGAACGCGTATACGCGCACGAAGGTTCCGAGGTCACGCTTGAACAGGGTCAGGGCGTTGAGCTCATCTTTGGCTGCCTTGGCCTCTGCACTGCCGGGTTTCTTGGACTCTTCAGTGACGAAAGTCTGATGCGCTGCCTTGTACCGCTTGAGCAGTCTGTCCGCCACAGGCTCGATGGCTGCGACCAACATCGATTGCGACGCGTTAGGGTTGAGCTCCACGACAGCCACGCGGTCCACCTCATATTCATCGTAGTGCCCACTGCCGTCCAATTTGGCGCGCAAGTCGTAGATCAAATGAGGGTCGGTGACGCCTGCCAACTCAGCTGTTTCGTAGTACGTCTGAAACGCAGCAAGAACTTCATCTGGGTCGTTGACGAAATCGAGGATGTAGGTCGTGTCTTTGAGCCCATGGGGGCCGTTGTAGGCGCGATTCAACCTGCTCAACGTTTGCACCGCCTGGATGCCCGCCAAACGCTTGTCCACGTACATACCGCATAGCAGCGGCTGGTCAAACCCCGTCTGGAATTTGTTCGCGACGAGCAGGATCTGGTATTCGTCTGCGGCGAAGGCATCGCGGATATCCCGCCCCTTGAGATTGGGGTTGAGTTTGGCACTGACTTCGGTGACAGGATCGGGCGAGCATTCCGGGTCGTTGACCTCGCCAGAGAAGGCAACCAACGAGTCGAGTTTGTAGCCGTAGTCGTTGATGTACCTGTCAATTGCCAGCTTCCAGCGCACAGCTTCAACGCGACTGCCCACCACCACCATCGCTTTGGCATTTCCATTCAGGAGAGGCTGTACGTTTTCACGAAAATGCTCCACTACAACCGCCACCTTCTGGCTGACGTTGTAGGGGTGCAGACGTACCCAGCGCATGAGTCCTTTCATGGCCTCGTTGCGCTCTACGGATTTTTCATCCCATTCTTGACCATTGTGGGCGAGCTTGAAAGCCAGCTTGTAGGGGGTGTAGTTCTTGAGCACGTCCAGGATGAAGCCCTCCTCGATGGCCTGGCGCATCGAATAGACGTGAAACGCAGCAGGTAGATTGCCCTGGCCTGCGGGCTGATCTGGATTCGGTCTGCGTCCAAACAACTCCAGGGTCTTCGCCTTGGGAGTGGCGGTAAAAGCCACATAGGTGATGCCTGCATCCTGCCCAGCTCGTGCCGCCATCTGGATCGCCAGCAGGTCTTCCGTACTGACTTCTCCACCATCAGCCAGGTCCTTGAGCTCCTCCGAGCTCAGGAGCTGTTTGAGCTTGGACGCCGCCTCGCCAGTCTGGCTGCTGTGCGCTTCATCGGCGATGACGGCGAAGCGCTTACCTTGGGTTGCTGCCAGTTCCTGTACCGCCTTGAGCGCAAACGGGAAGGTCTGGATGGTGCAGACCACAATCTTCTTGCTACCCGACAGGGCGGCAGCCAGTTCGCCACTTTTGCTGGCGCTCTCTCCCTTGATGGTGGCGACCACGCCAGCCGTCCGCTCGAAATCAAAAATGGCCTCTTGTAACTGGGCGTCTAGCACGTTGCGGTCACTGACCACCAGCACCGTGCTGAATACCTTGTTGTTCTGGGCGTCGTGCAGATCCGCCAGGAAGTGGGCTGTCCAGGCGATGGAATTGGTCTTGCCCGAGCCCGCGCTGTGCTGGATCAGGTACTTCTGACCCGGCCCTTCAGCGATCACGGCTCGAACCAATGCCCGTGTCGCATCGAGTTGGTGGAAGCGTGGGAACAGAATGGCTTTGATCTTTTTCTTGGCATCCCGTTGGGTCACAAGGTAGCGCCCCAGAATCTCCAGCCAACTATCTCGCTGCCACACCTGCTCCCACAAGTACGCCGTGCGGTGACCCCGGGGGTTGGCCGGATTGCCCGCACCACCTTGGTCTCCGAGGTTGAAGGGCAGGAAATAGGTGGCAGGCCCTTGCAGCTTGGTGGTCATCATCACCGTGCGGTTGCTGACCGCAAAGTGCACCAATGCGCCACGTGGGAAGTCCAGCAAAGGTTCTGTGGTGTTCTTGCCTTTGGGCTTGGGAAGGCGGTCAAAGCGGTACTGGTCTACAGCCGCATTGATGTCCTGCGTAAAGTCGGTTTTGAGCTCCGCCGTGGCCACAGGAATGCCGTTCAGGAACAGCACCAGGTCAATGATGTCGTCGTGGTTGGTGCGGCACTGGCGCACCACGCGAAGGCGGTTGGCTGCATAGCGGGACTGCAAATCGGGGTTCATCGCCAGCGCAGGCTTGAACTGGGCGAGCTTCAGGGGGACTTTGAGACCCAGCATATCGATACCCACCCGCAGCACTTCCAGGGTGCCCCGTTCGTCCAAGGCCTTGCGCAGGCGGTCGAGCAGCATGGCTTCCGCAGAGGCGCCATGGGTCTTGGAAAGAGCGTCCCAAGCAGCGGGCTGTGTGGCTTGAAGCCAAGACAGCAAGTCGGCGGGGAAGAGGGCGCGAGGGGTGTCGTAGCCACTGGCATCGCCGTCACTGCCTGGCGCTCCATACAGCCAACCATTGGCGGCCAAGTGATTGCAAATATCGAGCTCGAACTGAATTTCGTTGTGCAGTGCCATCCCTTACCCTCAGCCGCTTTCGTTGTTCTCAGGTGCCTATCGCTTGGCGCTTCAAGGCGTCCAAGGTTTTTCCGTCTTTGTCCTTCCAGACATTCCAGCCATTGGCCGTCGTACCGAGCAGCGCCACCGCCGCCATGCTGGGAGATCGAAACAGGTGATTCTTGGTGAAGACCACAGCATCGCCGTTCACACTGAGCGTGCCGTTGGCCACCAGTTTGTCTCTAAAGCTTGCGTTGCTCGTGCCTGCGATGGACTGCATGTTCTCTTTGCGTCCCACCGATCCAGCCAAGACCACGAATCCCTCTTGCGTGTACAGGCCACGGCCATCCACTCCACTGACCGTACAAAAGAGATAGTCTTGTGGTGGCGTATCTTGGGGTGCCTGCGCGACAGGGTCAAACATTGGATGACCCAGGGTTGCTAACAGGGTCCGAGCCGTCTCAAACACTTCAAGGCAATCGGCTTCCATGGGGGCGGGGGTGTGCGGGCGCGATCCCCCGTTTCCATTGAGATCCGTGTACCGTTTCACTTTCCTAATGGTCTGCAGGCTGCACCATTCCAGAAACAGTCCGTGTGTTTGTGTCAGGGACTTAGTGCGAGAGATGAGCACCAAAGCGCGCTCCCAGAACGGTTTGTCCGCGTCGTGCTTGGCAAGGCGCTTTCGTAGATCGCCTGTCTGGCCTACATACACGTTCAGCTCTGTTCCGTCGTCCGACTCGCCTACGAGGAAGTAGACCGCGACTTCATTGCTCTCCGGCATCTCCAAGAAGTCCGAGAGCAGCTTTCGAGGTACGTCGATGACCTGGACGATGCGCGTGGTGATTTCTGCGACTCGGATGCCTGTGGGGCTGCCGCCTGGGAGGAATATCTGGATGGTCTTGGGCGTGGTGCTCATACGGCTTCCAATGGTGCCAGGCTACGCACGTCGATTTGGCCGGTGACGGCGGCGGAGATCAGGGCGGTGCGGCGTTCTTGCAGCAAGCTGGCGGCAATTTCTGATTCAGCGATCAATCCACCAAACAGCGCGAGCCTCATCTTCACCTCGTTCACGATGGCGATTTGCTCGGATATCGGTGGAATGGGAATGATAAATTTGTTAATTTGGTCAGGGCTGATGTGTGGAACGCTCACACCTGTCGTTTCGGGTGAAAAGTGCGCGACAAACATCTCAGATGACAGCAAGTAGTGCAGGTAGTCTGCGTTGAGCTTGTCGCCTACTTTCAGCGACGCAACGCGCTGAAGAAGCAATGACGGCAAATCTTCTGCTGTTACCTTTGCGACCCGCATTCCCTCGCCGATCAATGGGCGATCCATTCCGATGACAAGGTCTCCCTCGGACATCTCGTATTCATCAAGCCCGTCGCCCTCCAATCGTTGCCAGTACACGGTGTCATCCCATTTAAGTCGTGAAACACCGACATTCGCACCGCGGAGCAAGCGGTGATTTGAATCATCTTCTGTAAATCCGCTTGAAGGGAATGGAAATCCAGAGAGGATTCGCATATAGAAACCGCATTTGCCAACACTCCAATGCTCTGGCACCTCCCCCAGCCACTCCACGCCCGAGTCCTTCATCGGCGCGTTCGGGTCTAGCCCTTTGGTCACGGCGTGGGAGATGACGGCCTGGCGCTTTTCCTGCAGCAAGGCGATCAGCTTTTCCTGCTCGGCCACCAGCGCGTCGATCTGGGCGGTTTCGCGGTCGAGGAAGGTGGCGATTCCAATCTGTTCTGATTGCGTCGGAAAAGGGACCGGAACGGCTGCAACCTTCTCAGCCGTGAAGTGCGCAATCGTGGATTTATTGCAGAGCACATCAACGTACCCTTTGCCCTTGATTGTGGACATCCAGTAGTAGAGAAACCGAGTGGAACCTTCCTGAATCGCTCGAACACGGTTCACTGAATTTTGGAACGAGCAATTGGCAATTTCCTCACCCCATAGGCATGACCTGCCTACATCCCCCCCCTCGCTCACCAGAAGATCGCCAAGCTGAAGTGCTAGTTGCGACCGATCACGCGGCGATAGCCACATCTGCTTGATGTCTGAAACGTCAACTCCAGCCCATTGAATATTTGCCGCCCGTAAGTACGGTAGCAACTCATCTTCAGGGTCACTTGAATCTGGCTGCAGCATCTTTCCGAGCGTCACTGAGAATTCGCGCTTCAACGGCGCAACCATCCAATGCGCCGGCACCTCCCCCAGCCACTCCACCCCACTATCCTTGTACTCAGGGTATCTCGGAAAGCTCATGCCGACAGCCCCTTGATCATGTCCAGGATGCGGTCGGTAGTTGTTTTTAGTTCGGCGTCTATCTCGGCCAGCGGGCGCGGTGGCTTGAAGACGTAGAAGTGCCGATTGAACGGAATTTCGTAGCCCACCTTGGTCTTCTCGGCGTCAATCCAGGCGTCAGGCGCATGGGGCAGCACCTCGCGTTTGAAATACTCGCACACGTCTTCGGTGTAGGGCACGTTCTCGGTGTCACGCAGCGCGCTATCGGGCTGGGGCTTGCCCTTTTGCTTGCCCTTGATACCCAGCACCACGTTACCTGCTTCATCGCGCAGTGGGCGCTCGACGGTG
>NZ_BAAGQN010000012.1:0-6060 GCF_054783455.1 Simplicispira piscis | reverse complement strand
GTGATCCGCTCGATGTGGGCGTCGCTCAGTTCCTTGCGCTTGCTGCCCAGGCTCTTGCGCATCTTCTGCCACATGCCGGACGCATCAATCAGCTGCACCTTGCCCTTGCGCGCTGCGGGCTTGCGGTTGCTGATGATCCAGACGTAGGTGCTGATGCCGGTGTTGTAGAACATGTCCGTGGGCAGACCCACGATGGCCTCGCACAGATCGTTCTCCAGCACGTAGCGGCGGATTTCAGATTCGCCCGAGCCCGCGCCGCCGGTGAATAGCGGCGAGCCGTTGAGCACGATGCCGAAGCGGCTGCCGCCCTCGGCCGTCGGGCGCATCTTGCTGAGCAGGTGCAGCAGGAACAACATAGAGCCATCGGACACGCGGGGCAGGCCAGGGCCGAAGCGGCCGTTGTAGCCCTGTTGCTCGTGCTCTTTGCGCACTTCCTTCTCAACCTTCTTCCATTCCACGCCAAACGGCGGGTTGGAGAGCATGTAGTCGAACTTCTTGTGGCTGTGGCCGTCGTCGCTGAGCGTGTTGCCAAAGGCGATGTTGCCCACGTCCTGGCCCTTGATCAACATGTCGGCCTTACAGATGGCGTAAGACTCGGGGTTGAGCTCCTGGCCAAACACAGTGAGGCGCGCCTGGGGGTTGTGCTCGGCCAGGTATTCTCCCGCCACGCTGAGCATGCCGCCGGTACCCGCCGTGGGGTCGTAGATGGTACGCACCACGCCGGGCTTGCTCAGAATGTCGTCGTCCTCGATGAAGATAAGGTTGACCATGAGCCGGATGACTTCGCGCGGGGTGAAGTGCTCTCCTGCAGTTTCGTTGCTGATTTCAGCGAACTTGCGGATCAGCTCCTCGAACACCAGGCCCATCTGCACGTTGCTGACCGCCTCGGGGTGCAGGTCGATCTGGGTGAACTTCTCGGTGACCTGGTACAGCAGCCCGGCCTTTGCTAACCGCTCAACCTGCGCCTGAAATTCAAAGCGCTCAAACACATCGCGCACAGCGGGCGAAAAGCCTTGCACGTAGGTGAACAGGTTGTGGGCAATGTTGTCAGGGTCCCCCAGCAACTTGGGCAGGTCCAGCGGGCTCTGGTTGTAGAAGCTCTGCTTTGACTTGCGCAACAAGAAGGGCTCCGGATTGATGCCCTGTGTCTCTTTTTCTGCCAGCTCTGACAAGACGGCTGCCTTGGTTGGCTCCAGTACGCAGTCAAGTCGTCTTAAAACGGTGAACGGAAGGATGACTTTGCCGTAGTCAGACTGCTTGTAGTCCCCACGAAGGAGGTCGGCGACCGACCAGATGAAGGCGGAGAGGGATTGTTGGTTCATGCACTCAGGAAACTGACATTTGCTTACTGGGTGCAGTATGCCTCACGGGCTTCATCTGACATGCGGGCGCTCTGCTGATGGGCGGCCTAGATTCAAGAAAATAGAGGGGCTAGAGAAAATTACAATGCTACTTGTATGTGCTGCAAAGGGGCGCGGGACTTATCGTACTATTTATGCGTAACTTTGTATATTCGCTGCAACTTTGAATGCGAGGTTACATCTGAGGGTTGATTTCAAATGCCTTGGGTATGGCTATGACTGATTCTGTGATTAATATAGGTTATTAATATAATTAAATAGAGTGTGCCCTCTATGAATATTGATCGTCGTGGGGTGGGGCAGCTCGTGTTGTCGTCCAATTTTTGACTGTGAGTAAACATCTTTGTATATCTTGTGATTGCAAATGGTTGCAGTCGTATTCATACGAGGTGTTTCATGTCTAAACTTAAAAAAGCAAGCGGAAGAAACCTGGAGAGCGTTACTAAATACTGCCGAGAGTTGCAGGATGAATATTCAAAACTTCTAGCGGTGAGGATTGATCTGGGCTATAACAAGGAGCACGCCAGTGAGTGCAGCTTGGAGGAGATAAAAAAAGATGTCAAACACATGCTCGACAATCGCAGGGCAAATCGTTCATTGTTTCGGGATCAGGTCGGCTATATATTCAAGTTCGAAGACGCAGAAGAAAAAGGTCCCCATGCACATGCACTGTTATTGTTTAATGGTCAAAATGTGTGTAAGGACGCTCACCTCGGGGATCAGATCGGCAACTATTGGAATGAAAAAATCACCGGTGGGAATGGGGTTTTTCACAACTGCAACCGTGACAAAGCTCGCTACGAGCAATGCGGCATCGGCATGATTGATCATTCAGACTTTGCCAAGCGCACAATTCTCGAAGAAAAAGTCATTGGCTATATGCTGAAAGACGAGCAGAGCATCGACGGTATCAAGCAATCAGGGCGTGAAAAGTCTGTGACTAAAGGGGTCTGCACCCGCAAAAGGAGCAACGCCGGACGACCACGAAATTAGGTGCGCGTAGTAGCATCCGCTCGTGCTTTAGAACGGGGCAGGTCCCATGGCAACAGCAACGTTACCAAGGGGCTTGAGTGGTCGTGTAAAGGCCGCTGTTTTCGCTAATTTCAGCGGAAATTAGCGTTGGTAGCGTGGTGGAATTGCTCGGTTCTGTTTCCTAGCGGATGGCTTGAACTTTTAGCACGGCTAATTGCTAAGGATCAAGAATCTGCTCTCTTAGTCATGATTTCACCGTTCAAGGTGTTTTTAACGTATCCCCTGAAAGCTAGGGTGCTAGGAGTGCACAGAAAAGATGGCCCGAGAAATTCCGGGCGATCTTTTAAGGTGTTGGATTTTTATCTAGGCTTGGTTGGGGTTAAAGCAATGTCGAACCATGTTGGGGATGACTGGGTAAATGTATTTTTTATTACTTTGAATCATAATTCTTATTTTTCCGTGTGAAGCAAGTATTCCAAGCAGTACGTCCAGTTTCGCTTTTTGGCGGAGGCGATTGGGTCCATATTGCATGAGGTACGATTTTGGTATGCAATCCACTTGTTTGTTGTATACGCATGCTAGCAGCCAATTTGTCAGATCCATCAAATCCTGCTGCTCCTCATCGGCTGGATTGGAGGCTCCAAGGATTGTCAAATACTGCTGCCCATAAGTGGCTATCAAATTGATGGCGTAGTTCAGTGTTTCGCTGGTAATTTCGTCGTCGTTATCGGTGAAAAATGCATGAAAAATTGCTGCGAGTCGTGCAATGTTCTCAGTAGCCTTGGAGGCGAAATCCTTTGCGGAATAATAGATGCCGCCGGGCCGCATGTAAGATTCATAAAAGTTGGCGACATTAACCAGCTCAGTACGGGCTCGTGGCGAGAACTTCAATAGCCGTGGGTTATCTTTGTGCAGCAGCTCTTTGCACCGGGCATAGAACCAGTCTAAGGTTGGGCAATCTACTTTGACACCATCTTCTACTCTGCTACCTTGCGTTGATGGCGGATAGGCGATTAAAAAACGTGCTAAAAAACCGTTTCCTCGTGCTTGGTTTCCCTGCTTGTCCAAAAACCGTTTAAAGACGGAAGGCTGTGCCAGAAGAACTGCGGAGAGCTTGGCGTCTTCCAATACAAAGGTGCCACTGGTCTTTCGATGAACGGGAATTTCGGTTCCACTCCACAGTGCATTCATCGTTGGCTGATGTCTTGCCATCGGTCCATCGCAGAATTGCCCAAACTCGTCATGTAGAAGTACTGCGGACTTTCCACAGCTTTCGTGCAGACCTACAAGAAGCGCTTCAATGGTGGTGTCCATGTAGATGAGCTTGCGCTCCAAGCCGAGTTTTGGCTCAGCTTCGAGGATGATGCCGAGCTGTTTTTCGATCTCATCTATCGGCTCTCCCTTGAGCATGGCTCGCCGCAAAACATCGCTTTGAGCGTTGAGCTTCTTGCGCCAGACAGCGTATAGCATCTTGTGTGCGACTGCGTTCTGCAACGCGTCCTTTCTCCACTGGCGCTGAGTTTCAGTGATAGCTCTGAACACAAGCGACTGAACTGTGCTTTTACGTTCACCTGAATCAGCAATCGTCAATAAAAAAAGAGAGACAGGTGATGGCGAGTCTGGTATGTGCTGAACGCTGCAGTTGTGTTGAAGGCATGAAACCATGCCACCCAGCGTGGTGTTGACAACCATTGCATAGGGAGCCTTCGTCGCGCGGATGATTTCGAGGACTAGCTTTTCAAGTCGTTCTGGGAGGTGGCTCGGGAGCGGGTATGTCGGCGCGTTCATTGCTCACCCCCTTTAGATGGTTGTGTAGAGGCTTTGCAGATCTCAAGATAAGCCTGTAGATCTGCCAAGCTATATACAACCGAGCGTGGACCCAAATGGATCTTGGCAGGAAACCTAGGGTCAAACCGTGGAGACTTTGGGTTCTGAAGCTCATGGAACGCAGCGAGAGAAATGCCTAGGGCCTTGGCCGCCCCCTTGCCTCGCAGTGACAAACTTAACGAATTCATGACCAATTCCTTACTTCCCTCGGGAAGAACCAACGACTGGCCGGCTGCTGTGTAGGCGCGCTACAGCCGACGCAGCCAGGAATTTGGTGCGCTAGGTGGTGACGGCATATGCGGTGTCACCTAAGAAAATTCGTACACGTTGCGCAGTGGTAAAACCTGCGCTATATCACCCCAGAAATGGGGTGTCTTTAAGATGCGCCGCAGAAGCGGGCTAAAAGAGTGGACGCGATGTTCATCGCGCTCGCACTGGAGAGAACAGATCTCTCGTGTCGCAAGTGTACCCAAGAAGCATCGAAAGAGCAAATTGCATTCGAAGCTTCTGCCACGACAGAGTGAACGCGAGTAGTTCTTCTCCATTGGAACAACCGCTGCGGCGTTACTGGCACGTCTCTGAGATCCAACCTGTTCCAGATACGTGCGATGCCATCCACGCAAAAAAGGTATACCAAATGGCATACAAAACAAAAAAGCGCCCCGAAAGGCGCTTGTTTGCTTGCTTACTGGCGGAGAGGGCGGGATTCGAACCCGCGGTGGGGATAAACCCACACACGCTTTCCAGGCGTGCGACTTAAACCGCTCATCCACCTCTCCGAAGCCTTTGATTATAGCCACAGGAGTGTGGGCATATAGAGAAACAGCGGCGGAGACGGCAAAAAAGCAGTGCGTCTTTCTTCGCAGACTACTTTCAGGCAGTTTTTGTGCTGGCCTGCACCATCTTCATGGCTGAGCCGATCAGCGCCGATACCTCGGTCATGTTGCTGGGTACGATGAGGGTGGTGGTGGCGTCGGAGGCCACTTTGCTGTAAGCCTCGACGGCTTTCTCTGCAACCTTGAGCTGCACGGCCTCTTGTCCGCCCGGTTGGCGAATCGCTGCGGCGATCCGTTCGATAGCATGTGCTGTAGCGTCTGCTACGGCGGTGATCGAGGCAGCTTCGCCCTGGGCCTTGTTGATGACGGCCTGTTTTTCACCTTCTGAGCGGGCAATGAAGGCTTCGCGTTCGCCGGTGGCGATGTTGATCTGTTCTTGGCGGCGGCCTTCCGAGGCGGCGATCAGTGCGCGCTTTCCTCGCTCTGCGGTGATTTGCGCCTGCATGGCGTGCAGGATTTCCTTCGGTGGGGTCAGATCCTTGATTTCGTAGCGCAGTACCTTTACGCCCCAGTTCAGTGCGGCCTCATCAATGGCTTGGACGACCTGGGCGTTGATGATGTCGCGTTCTTCAAAGGTCTTGTCCAGCTCCAGCTTGCCGATCACCGAGCGCAGTGATGTCTGTGCCAGCTGGGTTACCGCCATGATGTAGTTGCTTGATCCGTAGCTGGCGCGCATGGGGTCGGTGACCTGGAAATACAGGATGCCATCGACCTGCAGCTGCGTGTTGTCGCGCGTGATGCAGATCTGGCTGGGCACATCGAGCGGGATTTCCTTCAGGCTGTGCTTGTAGGCCACGCGGTCGATAAAGGGCACCAGGATGTTCAGGCCTGGCGTGAGGGTGCCTGCGTATTTGCCCAGGCGTTCTTTCACCCAGGCGTTCTGCTGGGGCACCACCTTGACAGAGCGTGCAATGAAGATCACTGCGATGACAAGGAGGACGATGGCGATTTCCATTGGGGAACCTTTCGAGGGGAGGGTGATGCAGTCAAGGCTTCTTGATTAGCAATGAGTCTCAGGCAGGGTCTTGACGATGCTGGGCAGGCGAGCAATACTGGTTTTTCAT